>NZ_RCXU01000012.1:0-115520 GCF_004167315.1 Blautia sp. aa_0143 | reverse complement strand
CGGTACTTCGTACCGTTAAAAATGGAATAGCAGTTCCGCAGTAGCGGAACTGGCATTCCGTTTAAGCATAATTTGCAGATCATGGAAAAAGAAAACAGATCTGTGAAGGAACGAAAGGCTATGCGGCGCCGGAGCAGTATCAGGGCTACTTAAGACCGGGAAGTGATATTTATGCTCTGGGGAAGACCCTGGAAAAGCTTTGCGGAAAAAAGAAATGGCAGTGGTTCTTATATCCGGATTTTTTCGGGCTTCTGTTCCGATGTACCAGAAAACAGGAAAAATACAGATATTCGGATATGTCAGTGGTTCAGAAGAAAATCCAAAAGCTGGAAAACAGATATCGGATGATCACTTGGAGAAAACGATTTCTGGAAGCGGCAGCTGCAGGGATTCTGATAGGAACACTGATCTTGATAGCAGGATTGCTGAAAACGGAAGAATTTTCTGTGGCGATCTCAGAAGTAACAGATTTGTATTACGAAGCCAGACAGTATCCGGAAGACTCAAAAGATCGGGAAAAGTGCTGTATGGCAGCGGAAAAGAGACTCCAGAGGTTAAGTAGAAATTATGGGGAAAAAGAACAGCAGCGTCGTATTGAGCTATTGCTGGCATGGAATGCGGAGCTTTTGTGTGAACCGGAAAAAGCGGCTTTATATTATGAAAATCTTCTTCTGTATGATGCAGAATATCCTGTGGCCTACGGGGAATATGGGATGTTTCTTATTCGGACCGGTCAGAAAGAGGCCAGCAGAAAGCTGTGGGAAGATTATAAAGAGAAAGAAAAAGCGGAATTACTGGATGACAGTGAAAGCAGAAATCTGCAGCTTTGGGAGGAGATCAATGAGAAAAAGAAGAGAAAGTGATCAGAAAAAACCAAAAGAAATGAAAATTCCTAGTAGGAAAACCTGTTTTATTGTTTTGTTTCTGCTGGTCTTATGCAGCTGGATGATCCCTTCCATTGCTGTCTATGGATTTGATGTGTCAGGAATGGATAGTTTTGATACCGGCGGATTTGATATGAATGTGGGAGAAGGAACCGGACAGCTGCCGGAAGACTGGGAAGAAAGCTATGCAGGAGAAGGAAGTGATGATAGTAATTGGAACAGAGAAGAAGGAAATACTGAGGAGTATTCCGCTGCCTGGGCAGAATCAGAGAATGATCAGGAGGAGTCTGCACAATGGAATTTAGATTTTCAGACAGATGAGGTACGTTCTCAGGAAGAAAGCTTTATGGAAAATGGAAATATTGCAGCAGAAGTAGAGATAGCTGATACACCTGTGGAAAAACTGACGGAAACGCCGATACCAACAAAACTGCCAATACTGACTGAACAACCGATCCCCATACAGACAGTGACAGCAAGTCCATCTGTAACGTTGACTCAAAAACCAGTTCGAAAGTCAGCAGTAGATGCATCAAAGAGGGAGAAGAAGCAAAATCCGGCATTATCTTACTATCGGACAGAACCAACAGGAACGTCGGATAGGAAAAAAGAAAAAGAGCAAAAACCGGTGATCCGAATGAAAACAGACGGTAACAGGATCCGGATAGAAATCAGTCCGGATATTCCGTTCCAGATCCTTTCATTTCGGATCAATGGAAAAGAATGTGATTTTTACTGGCAGGGAAAAAAGCTTCTGGCGGAATTACCGAAAAAAAGCAGAAATCCCCGGAAAGCAGAACTCATGGGTTTTGTGAAATCCGGGAAGCTGTACTATGAAACCATGGACTTACCAGAAAAACAGTGATACAATAGGCATACTTACTGATTATTTTATACAACAGGAGGAATTTATGTATAAGGCAATCTTTTTTGATCTGGACGGAACACTGACAGAATCCGGAGAGGGGATTACGAAATCTGTACAGTATGCACTGGAGAAGCTTGGAGTTTCGGCACCGGAGCTGGAGCCATTGAAGGTTTTTGTGGGTCCGCCGCTTCTGGAACAGTTTATGAAATATGCGGGATTTGATAAAGAGACAGCGCAGAAGGGAATCGAATATTACAGAGAGCGGTATTCAGAAAAAGGAATGTATGAGAATACCGTTTATCCGGGCGTGGAAAACACTCTGGCAGAACTGAAACGTCGTGGCTACAGAATGGCTGTGGCGTCTGCGAAACCGACCTTTTACGTAACACAGATCATGGACCATTTTAATCTGAGTCGGTACTTTGAGGTGATCGCCGGGACGGACCTCAATGGACCGAAAGTAACCAAATCTCAGGTGATCGAGGAAGCTCTGGAAAGAATGAGCCTTTCTGACCACCGTGACCAGGTGATCATGGTGGGTGACAGAGAACATGACATTCTCGGAGCCAGACGATGCGGGATCCAGTGTGTGGCTGTATCTTACGGATATGGAAGCAGAGAAGAACTGGAAAAGGCACAGCCTCTTCAGATCGTAGCTTCCGCAGATGAACTTCTGAATTTTTTCGTCTGACCCCTCTGCACAGACAGAATATTTTTCAAATAGTGTGGAGGGAGCTTTATCCGGCAGGAATCCATTATCTTATCGGACAGATCCTCGGAAGTGCCGTGCTTCTCTGGCTGACAGGGCATGTCGGCAACGCACAGGAAAGGTACTATAGTTATACGCTGGTGATCACCGGACTTACCGGAGTGTTGGTTATGTTTCCGGCAGTATATTTTTACCGGAAGGATCGTATAGGAAGACTGATCGGCGGTTTGACTTCCGTTGAGGAACAAAGGCTATCTATTCCTGAAATGCTGCTTCTTCTTGCTGCTGGAGCCGGATTTGCCCAGTATGCCAATGTGCTGGTGGCGATCCTGCAGAACTGGATCTCATCCAGCTATGGAGAGACGATGACGAAGATCACCTCAGGAAAGAGTTTGTTTATGATGATCTTCTGGATGGGGATCATAGCACCTGTTGCAGAAGAAATGATCTTTCGCTGGCTGATCTATCTGCGACTTCGGGATCACTTTTCAGTGCTGGTTTCCGCTGTGATCTCTGCGGCGTTTTTCGGAATTTATCACGGAAATGTCCTGCAGGCTGTGTATGCGTTTGTTCTGGGAGGGATTTTTGCGTGGTTTCTGGAGATGGGAGGTAATAAGTGGACCAGTGTGCTGATGCACATCGGAGCCAATACCTGGATACTTATTTTCAGTGAATACGCCCAGACTCTGGTGGAAAAAGCCGGAGCAGGAAGCCTTCTGATGATCTATGGTGTTTTTGCGGCAGCGATGATCGGAGGATATCAGTATTTTGCACGCCGGGGAGAAAAACGTGGCTACCGGGCTGTCTGATCCAATGTGGAACACGAATGTCTGCCTGCTACTGGATCAGGCAGAGTGATAGATGAATATTTGCTTTACAGAGAATCTGTAGTGGAATCATAGTATAAGGATGCCATTACAGATTTTTTTATAAAAATATGCCGGAATCTTTTGCTGCCGGTAAATTTATATAGATTTTATATTTATTTAAGAGACCATTTCTTGCGTACCTTTGTATCATGTGCTATCATAAGTGTATTAAAAGAATTAATACACTTAATACACAGATTACAGAGAAAGGAGCGTCGTATGTTATTCTTGGACTATCAGGACAGACGTCCCATTTACGAGCAGATCGTAGAGAAATTCCGGATGCTGATCCTGTCAGGAGCTGTGGAGCCATCTTCCAAGATGCCGTCTGTGCGGCAGCTGGCCGTGGAATTATCCATCAATCCCAATACCATCCAGCGGGCATATATGGAACTGGAGCAGCAGGGGCTGATCTGTCCGGTGAAGGGAAAAGGTAGTTTTGTCACAGACAGCAGCAGGATCAGGCAGATCGGTATGGAAGAAACCTTAAGTGAGCTGAAAAAGATCACAGAAAAGGGAATGGCTCTGGGAGTAGGGGAGGAAGAAATGATCGGTGTGATCCGCTTATGCTATAAGGAGGGAAACAATGATTGAGATAAAAAACTGCAGCAAAGCTTTTGGTAAGATACAGGCAGTAAATAAGGTCACCATGGATATCGGGGAACGGGAGGTTTTTGGACTGATCGGCTCCAACGGTGCGGGAAAAAGTACTCTGCTCCGTATCATGGCCGGGATCATCCGTCAGGACAGAGGAGAGGTGCTGATGGATGAAGAACCGGTTTTTGAAAATGAAAGGATCAAAGAGCATTTTTTCTACATCCCGGACGATGCATATATTCCGGCAAATTACAATGCTCTGGACATGGCAGAATTTTACCGTTGTATTTATCCGGGATTTCAGCAGGCGCGTTTTGAGACAATGATGAAGCAGTTTCATCTGGATGGAAAACGAAAAATCAGCACTTTTTCCAAGGGAATGAAGAAACAGCTTCTGGTGATCCTGGGAATCAGTACAGGAACGAAATATCTGTTTTGTGATGAAACCTTTGATGGCCTGGACCCGGTAATGCGCCAGGCAGTAAAAAGTATTTTTGCATCAGAGATCATGAGTCGTGAATTTACGCCGGTGATCGCTTCCCATAATCTCCGTGAGCTGGAAGATATCTGCGATCACATCGGGCTTCTTCATCAGGGAGGAATTCTCCTTTCCAGAGATCTGGAGGATATGAAATTCCACATCCATAAGATCCAGTGTGTACTTACTGACAAAAAGAAAGAAGAAGAATTAAAGAAAGAGCTGGATGTTTTGAAAACAGAGCATCAGGGCTCCCTGTTGCTTATTACTGCAAGGGGAACAAGAAGAGAGATCATGGAGAAGATACAGGCAAAAAATCCTCTTTTCTGCGAAGTGCTCCCACTGACTCTGGAAGAAATATTTATCAGCGAAACGGAGGTGGCAGGCTATGAAGTCAAAAATTTATTCCAGTGAGTATATGAAATCCTCTTCTAAAGGACAAAGATGGATCCCGGCATTTGCCATGATCGCATTTCTCCTTGCATTTCCGGTAGCGGAACTTATTCTGATGGGAAAATGGAATGAGCGCAGTTATACTCAGAGTCAGCTTTCCTATCTGTATTCCAGCCTGTGGAGCAGTGACTTTCTCACAATGGGAGCAGCTGTGGCTGCGGTAACCGCATTTTTTGCAGCAGTAAGCGGCTTCTGGTATCTGTATTCCCCGAGAAAAGTGGATTTCTATCACAGCCTTCCGGTAAAGCGAAGTGCACTGTTTCTGCACAGAGTATTGTTGGCTGTTCTTTATTATCTGGTGCCATATGTGATCATGGAATTTGCTGCGGTATGCATCGGGGCAGCCAGAGGATATTACAGCCTTTCCATTATGAAAAAGGCACTGATCCTGCTGGTGCTCCATCTCCTGATGTATCTTCTGGTGTATTTTTCCACAGTGCTGGTGATCGCCTGCACCGGTACCATGTTGATGGGAGCACTTGCATGGGCAGGGCTGTTTACCTACAGTATCGTTCTGGCAGTGATGCTGCAGTTAAGCGGACATTTATTTTTTGATACCTGGTACGAGGGCAGTTACGGAATTCTGGCAGCAGTGCGGAATCTGGGATCTCCTCTTATGGTGATCGTAAGCTTTATAGATAGATACAGCAGCGGAAGCTTTGGAAAGCAGTTGCTGATACTGATCCTTACGCTGTTTATCATGGCAGCACTTTCCTGGATGGCATTTTGTAGACGAAGGTCAGAGAATACCGGAAAAGCTCTGGTATATACCTGGATGGAGCCGGTCTTAAGTGCCCTGATCACAATACCATCCGGACTGGGGATCGGTCTGATCTTTTATATGATTCCGGAAGATTCATCCAAAACAGCATGGTGGATCTTCGGAATGATACTGGGAACGATCCTGGTCCATGGAATTCTGGAAGTGATCTATGAAATGGATTTTCGCAGATTTTTCCGCAGAAAAGTGCAGCTTATGATCCTTGGAGGTGTTGTGGCAATCTGTGCGCTGACCATGAAAATGGATCTTCTGGGATATGACAGTTATTTTCCGGCTTATGACAATCTTCAGGGAGTTGTGATAAATGTAAGCAATCTCTCATATGCAGAGCAGCTTTGCAATGTGGAAAAAAAAGAAAACGGAATCTATAAGATCCGGTATACTGCTACCTCAGACAATAGTTCTGGTCTGCTGGATCAGCCGGTAATGAAAAGTAAAGCATTATATAACAGTCTGAAGGATATCAGGCTTCAGAATGAAAAAGGAAAAAAATCAGGAAGGCGCATGTATGTGCGCTACATAAATAAACAGGGATTCAGTGTATGCAGAGGCTATATTGTATCCTCTGCACAGGCACAGAATCTTATGGAAGCCCTGTATGATGAGCAGACATGGAAAGAAGACAGATATTCATTTTTTCAGCTGGACAAACAGTATCTGAAAGAGGTCACCGGTATTTTCTGTGACGGAGATATTCAAACATTATTTGAGAAAAATGCAGAGAAGCGTCAGGCGCTGGCAGAGGCGTTGAGAAAGGACATTCTGGAAAACGGCGGTCAGACAGTAAAAGACCAGCCATGTGCAATGCTGATGTTCGATTATGCGGGAATTCCGTCAGAAGGATACATGGATGAATGGGGAATGAATGTACCGGCTGTGCAGGAAGGAGAGAATGTGTCCACATCCGTTCTGGTGTATCCGTCATATAAGAGAACACTTGCAATTTTGGAAGAAACAGGATATCCTCTTTCTATGGATGAGCTGTCTGTTGAGTATATTGATGTTTATTACTTCAGCTCCGAAGCTGCCGGCGAAGATGATGAAGCTTTTTCCGACACTGAGCCCATTTCGGATCTTGAAGAAACAGATAACGGTTATAAAGTCCGTTACGATAAAAAGGAACAGCTGGAAGCCCTGAAAAAATGTATCCGTCCATCACAGCTGGTAAACGGATGGACTATCTGGAATGCAGATGCCACAATGGAAGTGGTTCTGGAAGGACAAGAGAGCACCGGCGGGGATTCCGGACTTTATATGACATTTGCCGGTGAGATCCCGGATTTTATCAGAGCAGATGCAAAGGCAGCCCATGTAACAGAATGGGAGGTAAATGATTAATGGAAAAACCAGTCCGGCTGGATAAATTTCTGGCAGATGCCGGCGCAGGTACAAGAAGCGAGGTAAAAAAATACATACAGAAGGGTCAGGTGCAGGTTAACGGGAAATCTGTAAAGAAACCGGAGCTGAAAGTAACAGAAGAAGATCAGGTGGTTATGAACGGGCAGGAGATCCATGCTGCACCGGAATATGTATACTATCTTTTTAACAAGCCGGCAGGCTGTGTCAGCGCAACGGAGGACTTCAGAGATAAAACGGTTCTTGACTATATTGAAGAGAAAGACAGAAGAAAGGGGCTTTTTCCGGTGGGACGCCTGGATAAAGATACAGAAGGCTTTCTTCTGATCACAGATGACGGTCCTCTGGCACACGAGCTTCTTTCTCCGAAAAAGCATGTGGATAAGACCTACTATGCAAAAGTATCCGGGAAAGTGACAGAAGAAGATGTCGTGAAGCTGGCAGAAGGCGTGGATATCGGGGAAAAAGATCTCACACGACCGGCAAGGCTGGAGATCCTTTCTACCTGGGAGTCCGGTACAGAATCTGCAGAAGCCGGTAAGAACTGGGAATCTGAGATCCGACTTACCATCCACGAGGGAAAATTCCATCAGGTAAAACGGATGATGGAGGCACTGGGAAAAAAAGTAACTTATTTGAAAAGACTATCCATGGGGCCGCTGGCGCTTCCTTCAGATCTTCCGACAGGAAAATATCGTTCGCTCACCGAAAAAGAACTGGAGCTTCTGAAATCTGCCGGAAACCGCTGAAAAACAGAAAAAAATTGGAAAAATCCCCTTTACATAAGGGGATTTCCTATGCTATAATTCAGAAGTTGCAAAAATAAGCACGCACGGCGATTCTATAAGGATGGTGCCCTACGGTGTGAGGATGGGTCCAGAGAGAAGGCGACCTGTGCGGAAGAATTTAACCAAAAAGGAGAAAAGACATGAGCGTTATTTCAATGAAGCAGCTTTTAGAGGCAGGTGTTCATTTCGGACATCAGACAAGAAGATGGAACCCTAAAATGGCTCCGTACATCTACACAGAGAGAAATGGTATCTATATCATCGATCTTCAGCAGTCTGTAGGAATGGTTGACGATGCTTACAATGCAGTAGCAGATATTGTTGCCAACGGTGGACACATCCTTTTCGTAGGAACTAAGAAACAGGCTCAGGATGCTATCCGTACAGAGGCAGAGCGTTGTGGAGAGTTCTTCGTAAATGAGAGATGGCTTGGTGGTATGCTTACAAACTTCAAGACAATCCAGAGCCGTATCGCAAGACTGAAAGAGATCGAGACAATGGAAGCTGACGGAACATTCGACGTACTTCCTAAGAAAGAGGTTATCGAGCTTCGCAAAGAGCTTGTTAAGCTTCAGAAGAACCTTGGCGGAATCAAAGAGATGAAGAGAATCCCGGATGCTATCTTTATCGTAGATCCTAAGAAAGAGAGAATTTGCGTACAGGAGGCTCATACACTTGGAATCCCGCTTATCGGTATCTGCGATACTAACTGTGATCCGGAAGAGCTTGACTATGTGATCCCGGGAAATGACGATGCTATCCGTGCAGTAAAACTCATCGTTTCCAAGATGGCTGACGCTGTTATCGAGGCTAAGCAGGGAACTGCTGAGGCAGATGGCGAGATCGAGGCTGAGTCTGAGGAGTTTGCAGCTACAGAGGAATTATTCGTATAAACAGAATATTTCAGGAGGAAACGAACAATGGCTATTACAGCAGCACAGGTAAAAGAGTTAAGAGAGATGACCGGCGCCGGAATGATGGATTGTAAGAAAGCTCTTACAGCTACAGAAGGCGATATGGATAAAGCAGTTGAGTTCCTGCGTGAGAAGGGTCTTGCTACAGCACAGAAGAAAGCAAGCCGTATCGCAGCAGAGGGTCTTTGCAAAACTCTGGTAACAGAGGATGGAAAGAAAGCAGTCGTTGTTGAGGTTAATGCTGAGACAGACTTCGTTGCAAAGAATGAGAAATTCCAGAGCTATGTTGCAGATGTTGCAGCACAGGCACTTAACACAACAGCAGCTGATATCGATGCTTTCCTTGCTGAGGCATGGGCACTTGATACAACTAAGACTGTAAAAGAGGCTCTTGCAGCTCAGATCGCAGTAATCGGCGAGAACATGAACATTCGTAGATTTGCTCAGGTTGAGGAGCAGAACGGATTCATCGCTTCCTACACTCATATGGGTGGAAAGATCGGCGTTCTTGTAGACGTTGAGACAGATGTTGTTAACGATGCTGTTAAAGAGATGGCTAAGAACGTAGCTATGCAGATCGCAGCTCTGAAACCGCAGTACACAAGCGACAAGGAAGTAAGCGCTGACTACATCGAGCATGAGAAAGAGATTCTTATGGCTCAGATCCAGAACGATCCGAAGGAGTCCCAGAAACCGGCTAAGGTTATCGAGGGAATGATCACAGGACGTATCAAGAAAGAGCTTAAAGAGATCTGCCTTCTTGACCAGACATACGTAAAAGCAGAGGACGGAAAACAGTCCGTTGCTAAATACGTAGAGCAGGTAGCAAAAGAGAACGGCGCTAAGATCCAGATCAAAGGCTTCGTTCGCTACGAGACAGGCGATGGTCTTGAGAAAAAAGAAGAGAACTTCGCTGAGGAAGTTGCAAAACAGATGGGTAAATAATCCATTAACTTAAGTTTTCATTATATTATTTTAATAAGTCTGAATTTAAGTATTTAAAAACCTTGAAAGCCGATGGTGTAGATTGATAACAGTCAAAGCCATCGGTTTTCTTTATCCAAATATCTTGGACACTCTGTCAAATATATTCTCTGGTTCTTCCTGCCACATCAAAATAAGTATGCTCATGCATTGACAGAGATAATCGATACTTTCAAAACGCCTAAATGTCACGGCCTGCGCCTGTTTCCGCTTATAATTCCTCACTATTTGTGCCGCCAGCCAAAGGCGGCGGAATGGAGATTTTTATGAAATATACCCAGGATAATGGAAAAATTAAATTATGTGAAACTGATAATATGGATCATCTCGTGCGGTTAACACAAGCGTTGAATGAAAATAATATTCTTTACGAAACGAGATTAAAAAAAGGAACATTTATCAATAATCTTTTTTTCTTGATTTTTTATCATACTTTTGCATCGGGAATTGATCATAAGAATGAAACAACATGTATTTATGTACTAGAAAAAGATTTTGCTGCTGCCCAAAAAGCAATAGTAAACTGCAGATAAAAAAATTCATCTTCCAAGGCACAGGCTCTGTGTGCTGGCCATCGGTCATTGCCTGCGTGCCTGTTTGTCAACCAAAGCCTGAGAATAGTAATACGACGATTGCCTGCCAGTAACTAATATTCCGCATGGAATGAGTAAAATAAAAATTTCGCTTTACAAATAACAGATAAAGTATTAAAATAAACAAAAAGATATCTTCAGGGCAGGGTGAGATTCCCTACCGGCGGTAAAGCCCGCGAGCCGAGAGGCATGATCCGGTGAGATTCCGGGGCCGACAGTACAGTCTGGATGGAAGAAGATGATAGTACAGTTGATTTTTTGAATGAATGTAGTATCAGAGCTCTGAGATGGTGATCCATTTCAGAGCTTTTTATATAGGGAATCAGACATTCATTTATCGATCATATGTAACAGATCAATTCTACCCTGCAGATATTTCTGCAGGTTTTTTTTGTATCTGGTACATCGTTTTCGAAATAAATATACCACTCACTTGTCTGTGAATCCGATTGCACAGATCTAAAAGCCTCGGCGTACCAGAGCGTGTTTGAAAAATCATTCCTGCAATCTGCACGCCCCACTTTGCGGTATATTTTGCCCGAATTCAGTTGCCGTAGCCCGCTACGGCGCCCTCATCCGGACAAAATCTCCCACAAATTGTGACGCACATCTTGCAGAAAGCCTTTTTCAAACACGCTCTAGACAAAGAACAGGAATAAGAAAGAAGGAATAAAAATGACGGATCAGGAATATATGCTTCGGGCGATTCAGCTGGCCAAAAAAGGAGAAGGCTGGACGAATCCCAATCCGATGGTAGGGGCAGTGATCGTAAAAGACGGAAGGATCATCGGGGAAGGCTATCATAAAAAGTATGGAGAACTTCATGCGGAACGTAATGCAATTGCTTCCCTCACAGAACCAGCAGAAGGTGCGGTGATTTATGTTACGCTGGAGCCTTGCTGTCATCATGGAAAAACACCTCCATGTACGGAAGCGATCATTGAACAGAAGATCAGAAAAGTGGTGATCGGTTCCCGAGATCCGAATCCGAAAGTGGCAGGAAAAGGTGTACAGATGTTAAGGGAAGCCGGTGTAACAGTAGTTGAAGATTTTATGAGAGAAGAATGTGATCAGCTGAATCCGGTGTTTTTCCATTATATTACTACGAAAACCCCATACGTGGTGATGAAGTATGCCATGACACTGGATGGGAAGATCGCAACGAAGACAGGAGCATCAAAATGGATCACCGGAGAAGCGGCAAGAAAAGAAGTACAGCATATGCGGCATCAGTACATGGGGATCATGGCAGGTATTGGAACTGTGCTTGCAGATGATCCGATGTTGAACGTCCGGGTAGAAGGCTGGAAAAGTCCTGTCAGGATTGTGTGCGACAGTAAGCTCAGGATCCCGCCGGACAGTCAGATCGTAAAAAGTGCGGAAAAGTACCGGACGATCGTGGCTTATGCAGATCAGAAAAATACAGAAGAAAAAATAAAAATATTACATACCATGGGAGTTGAGACCATTTACTGTCCGGATGAAAAGGATCAGATAGACCTTAAGAAGCTGATGACAGATCTTGGAAACAGGGGTATTGACAGCATCCTCCTGGAGGGAGGCGGTACGTTAAATGACAGTGCCCTGCGAGCCGGAATTGTAAAGGAAGTACAGGCTTTTGTGGCACCAAAGCTGTTTGGTGGTGTGGCCGGGAAGACACCGGTAGAAGGTATCGGAGTTGAATTCCCGTCTGAAGCAGTAGAACTGAAATATATAGATATCTGCCAGATCGGTGAGGACATCCGGATAAGATGTCAGGTGTGTGAGAAAAAACAGGAGGAATCATGTTTACAGGAATCGTAGAAGAGAAAGGAAAAGTCCGTTATATACAGCTGACAGGAGAATCAGGGATCCTGGCAGTGAAAGCCCGGAAAGTCCTGGAAGGGACAAGAATCGGTGACAGTATTGCTGTGAATGGTGTGTGTCTGACAGTTACGTCGATCCAGCCGGACGGATTTACTGCCGATGTGATGGCAGAGACGATCAGAAGAAGCAGTCTTGGCAGTTGCAAAGCTGGAAGCCAGGTAAACCTGGAACGTGCAATGGCTGCAGATGGCAGGTTCGGGGGACACATAGTAAGCGGCCATATTGATGGGACTGGAGTGATACGTTCCATGCTCCGGGAAGAAAATGCCATCTGGGTATCAATTGAGACATCGCCACAGATCTTGCATCTGATCGTGGAAAAAGGATCCGTTTGTATTGATGGGATCAGCCTGACAGTTGCAAGGGTTGATGAAGCTGGTTTTCAGGTGTCGGTCATTCCACATACAGGAGAAGAAACCACCCTTTTGGAAAAGGTGCCGGGGGATCTGGTTAATCTGGAAAATGATGTGATCGGAAAATATGTAGAAAAACTGCTTGGCATCAGAAAAAATGAAGAAGAGAAAAAAGAATCCGGAATTACGATGGAGTTTCTTGAAGAATTCGGGTTTTAGAACAGGAGGATATACACTATGTCACAAAATTATCAGTACAACACAATTGAAGAGGCACTTAGGGATCTTAAGGAAGGAAAAATAGTTCTGGTCACAGATGATCCGGACAGAGAAAATGAGGGAGATCTGATATGTGCGGCAGAGTTTGCGACCCGGGAAAATATTAATTTCATGGCGACTTATGCAAAGGGTCTTATCTGTACACCGATGAGTGCAGAAATTGCGGCGAGATTGAATTTTCCGCCGATGGTTGCTGAGAACACGGACAATCACAGTACAGCATTTACCGTGGCAGTGGATCACGCAGATACAACCACCGGTATCTCTGCGGCAGAACGCTCCTATACCATTATGAAGTGTGTGGATGATCAGTCAAAACCGGAGGATTTCAGAAGACCGGGACATGTGTTTCCGCTTATTTCCAGAAAAGGCGGGGTTCTGGTACGAAATGGCCATACGGAGGCAACAACAGATCTTATGAGACTTGCCGGACTGAAAGAATGCGGCGTGTGCTGTGAAGTTATGAAAGAAGATGGCACTATGATGCGTACATCACAGCTATGGGAAATGGCAAAAGAGCATAACCTTACATTTATTACGATCCGTGATCTGCAGGATTATATAAGAATACATGAAAAGCATGTAAAGGAGGAAGCAGCTGCAAACCTCCCAACGCAGTACGGTGATTTTAAAATGTATGGCTATATCAATGACATTACAGGAGAGCATCATCTGGCACTGGTAAAAGGTGATCTAGGAGATGGTGAGGATGTGCTTTGCCGTGTACATTCGGAGTGCCTGACAGGAGATGCATTCGGATCGCTCAGATGTGACTGCGGCCTGCAGCTGCAGACAGCGATGCGCCAGGTAGAGGCGGAAGGCAGAGGGATCATTCTGTATATGAGACAGGAAGGCAGAGGGATCGGACTGATCAATAAGATCAAAGCCTATGCGCTTCAGGAACAGGGATATGATACCGTGGAGGCTAATGTGAAGTTAGGGTTTGCACCGGATCTCAGAGAGTACTGGGTTGGGGCACAGATACTGTCAGACCTTGGTGTGAAATCATTAAGATTACTGACCAATAACCCGGATAAAGTCTATGGGCTTGGCGAATTCGGGTTGAAGATCAATGAGAGAGTACCATTGGAGATTCCGGTACAAAAGTATGACCGGAAGTATATGAAGACGAAGCAGGAAAAGATGGGTCATATTTTTAAAGAAATAAATTTATAAAAAACAGCAAATAGCAGGAGGAAGAAAAAATGAGACAGATCAATTTAGTAGAAGGAAAAGTAGTAGCACCGGAGGGAATGAAGGTTGGTATCGTGGCAGCGAGATTCAATGAGATCATTGTGAATAAATTATTGGGAGGGGCAGTCGACGGACTGGTAAGACATGGAGTAGAAGAAGAGAATATTACTGCAGCATGGGTGCCGGGAGCATTTGAGATTCCGCTTACAGCACAGAAAATGGCACAGTCAGGAAAATATGATGCAGTTATCTGCGTGGGAGCTGTCATTCGTGGAGATACTTCACATTATGATCTGGTGTGCAATGAATCTGCCAAGGGGATCGCACAGGTTGAACTTGCAACAGGGATCCCGGTCTTATTCGGAGTGATCACGACTGAGAATATCGAGCAGGCTATTGCGCGGGCAGGAAGCAAAGCGGGAAATAAAGGCTATGACTGTGCGTTATCTGCGATCGAGATGGTCAATCTGATGAAGCAGCTCTAATAGATAGGGAAATAAATGATGACAAAAACAATCATATTCGATTATGATGGAACGATCCATCATACCATTGGAATCTATGAACCGGCATTTCGTGAAACCTATCAGTGGCTGACAGAACAGAAGGCTGCAGAAGAACGGGAGATAGGCTCGGCGGAAATTGCCGGCTGGCTGGGATTTAACAGTAAGGAGATGTGGAATACATTTTTGCCGGAGCTGGATCAGAGCTATAAAGAGCAGGCGAGCAGGATGGTAGGAGAACTGATGGTCAGACAGATCAGGAAGCATAAGGCAGTGTGGTATCCGGGAGCAGAGGAGATGCTTACAGCCTTGAAGAACCGGGGATATCATCTTGTGATCTTAAGTAACTGTAAAGCTTCCTATCGTGAGGCGCACTGGAAGGAATTTGGGATGGAACGATGGTTCGATCATTTTTATGACTGCGAATCGTATGGATTCCGTCCAAAGACAGAAATTGTGCAGGAAATCATCCGGGAATATACAGGCCCTTATCTGGTGGTCGGAGACAGGAGGCAGGATCTGGAATGTGCCAGAGCCTGCAAAAGCCCATTTATAGGATGCCTGTATGGATATGGTGAGAGCGGGGAGCTGAACGGAGCAGATCGTCTTGCAGAACATATAGAGGATATACCACAGTTGGTGATATGAGGATGAGTTCAGCTTTATCCGAAAGTAGAAGCTGTACACTGACAGAAGGCATAGGACTGACGGGAACGGCATAAATATTATAAAAATCCGAAGGATCCTGAAATATGATTTCCCTCAGTCTATGTATGATCGTAAAAAATGAAGAAGCAGTTCTTGATAGGATCTTGAAGCCGGTTTCTCAGGTGATGGATGCGATCCTGATCGCAGATACCGGTTCTTCAGACAGAACAAAAGAGATCGCGGAGCAGTATACGTCGCAGGTGTTTGATTTTCCTTGGTGTGATGATTTTTCTGCTCCGCGTAATTTTCTTCTGGAAAAAGTCCGCACCGATTACTGGATGTGGCTGGATGCGGATGATGTCCTGGATGAAGAAAATCTGGAAAAACTGAAGAGTCTTAAAGAAACTCTGGATCCCGGAACAGATGTTGTAATGATGGAATATGCGGCAGGGTTTGACCAGAGCGGGAGAACAACATTTTCATATTTTCGGGAGCGGATAATGAAAACATCCAGAAATTTCAGATGGAATGGGGCAGTTCATGAAACTGTGATTCCGGAGGGAAATATCATTTATTCAGATGTGGTGATCCGGCACCGGAAATGTGGAAAAGGTGATCCGGACCGTAATCTTCGCATTTATGAAAAAATGCTGGCAGGAGGAGAAACGCTGGAACCCAGACATCAGCTTTATTATGGGAGAGAACTGTATTATCATCAGCGTTATCCGGAGACAGAGGCTGTGTTGGTGGAGTTCCTGAAAAATCCATCCGGATGGCTGGAAAATAAGATCGATGCCTGTTTTGTACTTGGACAGTGCTACCGGAAAATGGGAGAAAAAAAGTACGCACTGGAAGCTTTTCTGTACAGTCTGACTATGGATGTGCCGAGGGCGGAAATCTGTTGTGAGGTCGGAAAGATTTTTCTGGAAAGAGAGCTTCCCAGACAGGCTGGCTATTGGTATGGGCAGGCGCTTACTGTGCCGTCAGATAAGAAAAAATGTGGATTTTTTATGGCTGAGTGTCATGGATTTGTGCCATATATGCAGCTTTGCGTTTGTTATGATAAGATGGGATGTCCGGAGCAGGCATTCTTTTTTCATAAGAAAGCGAAGGGACTGAAGCCGGAAGATCCGGGAGTATTGTATGACCAGAAATATTTCTGGGAAAAATATGGTCTGGTATAAAAGAAAAGATATCTTTATTATATTTTTCCTGGCAGGGTACAAGCTTGCGGGGATCCTATGCACAGGTAAAAGCTGTTGTCATATACTGTAGGGAAAGTTATTTTCCTATGAGGTGATCGAAGAATGCTGTTCAGGCATCGAAAACGTAAGGAAATGGAAATGCAGCAGGACAGTCATGAGGATTTGTCCTGTATGTCCTGTTATGGAAATCATAGTTCCTGTGGATGTGACAGATGTGGAACAAGAGGCTGCCCAGGCCCTGTGGGACCTACAGGACCAACCGGTCCCAGAGGCTGTCCGGGAGTTCCGGGTCCTATGGGTCCTCAGGGACCGCAGGGGGAACCGGGAATACAGGGATATACGGGAGCCACGGGCCCGGCTGGAGCAACGGGTCCAGCGGGAGTCATCGGTCCGACGGGAGCAACAGGAGCCACCGGTCCTGCAGGAGTAACAGGTCCGACGGGAGCAACGGGAGCGACAGGAGCAACAGGAGCCACGGGTCCAGCGGGAACGACGGGGGTAACAGGTCCGGCTGGTGCGATCGGAGCCACGGGTCCAGCAGGTCCAACAGGAGCAACAGGAGCCACCGGCCCTGCCGGAACAGTAACCCCGGCAGCTGCTGTTGGAAATGCAACAACGGTAGATGATATTGTGGAGGATTTTAATGCACTTCTTGCAAACCTTCGTGATGCAGGACTCCTGGAAAGATAGTGAAATGATAAACACACGTTACTGTGCGGCTGCGTATTTTATGCAGCCGCTGCATATTCTCCATAAAAATATTTCATTGTAGCTTTCCGATGAAAGGTGCTATAATATTCTTATGTAAGTATGAACATGGGGGATGAAATCGTGAAAAAAAACAAGTATGAGATCGATATGTGTAATGGATCGATCATGGACAAGCTGATTTCGTTTTCACTGCCGCTGATGCTGTCCGGTATCCTGCAGCTGATGTTCAATGCAGTGGATATCGTGGTAGTGGGACGTTTCAGCGGAAGTGAGGCGCTGGCGGCAGTAGGCTCCACTACCGCACTGATCAATGTGTTTACCAACCTTTTTATCGGGATTTCTCTTGGTGCCAATGTGCTGGCAGCCAGATTTTATGCTGCCGGTAAGGATGAAGAAATGTCAGAAACAGTACATACATCGATCCTGCTGGCTCTGATCAGCGGGATCATCATGGCAGTTCTGGGAGTGATCTTTGCCAGAATCTGCCTGGAACTGATGGATACACCGGACGATGTGATCGATCTTTCTACTCTTTATATGCGTATTTATTTCCTGGGAATGCCGTTTTTTATGCTGTATAACTATGGTGCGGCGATCCTGCGTGCTGTGGGAGATACCAAGCGGCCGCTGGTCTTTCTGATCATTTCCGGCTGTGCCAATGCGCTTTTGAATCTGTTTTTCGTGATCGTGTGTCATTTAAGCGTGGCCGGTGTGGGAATCGGAACGGTGATCTCTCAGCTGATCTCCTGCATTCTTGTCCTTCGGTGTCTGTATCAGACAGAGGGAAGCTATCAGCTGCGTTTTTCAAAACTGTCCATAAAGGGAGAGTACCTGAAGCAGATCTTCCAGGTGGGACTGCCTGCCGGGATCCAGAGTACAGTGATCAATTTTTCCAATGTACTTCTTCAGTCTTCTGTAAACTCCTTTGGTTCCATTGCTATGGCAGGATATACAGCAGCCAATAATATTTTTGGATTTCTGTATGTGTCCGTGAATTCGGTTACCCAGGCCTGCATGAGCTTTACCAGTCAGAATTATGGTGTGCGAAAACCGAAACGTATGGACCGGGTGCTTGTTGACTGTATGATCCTGTCCTTTGTCGTATCCTTTGCCATGGGCTGTGGTGCATACTTTTTCGGTCCGCAGCTTCTGAAGATCTATACGGAAGACCCTAAGGTTATCCAATGCGGAATGGAGATTCTTGTCTATACCACAGTTACCTATTTCCTTTGCGGACAGATGGATCTGTTTCCGGGAGCACTGCGCGGAATGGGACGCTCTGGTGTGCCGATGATCCTGTCTATTATCGGAACGGTCGGCCTTCGAATTGTGTGGATTTTCGGAATTTTCCCGGCTCACAGATCACTGAAAGTACTGTTTATTTCTTATCCGGCATCCTGGATCCTTACGATCATCATGCAGGTGACCTGTTTCTGGTTTGTAAGGCGGAAAGTTCACAGGCAGCTTCTGGGAGAGACTGCAGAATAAAAACGAATACACAGAATATCAGAAAAAGCGGATAGAATTCCGCTTTTCTGTGTTTACGGGGAAAATAAAACAGGTCAACTCATGTCCATTTTGCAAACAGGAGACATTGGAGCTGGAAAATAAAGAATATGGAGGAAACATGGAATTATTAAAACCTGATTATTACGACGAATTTACCTGTATTGCAGACAAATGCACCATCAGCTGCTGCAGGGAATGGAAGATCAACATAGATGATGAAACCTACAGAAACTGGAAAACCATCCAGCCGCCGTCAGAGGTGCCCGGACACAGAAGCTGCCTGCAGGCCTATACCATGAAAAAGGACGGCAGCCGGATCATGAAGATGACGGAAGAGCACGACTGTCCTTTTCTTGCAAAGAACAGACTGTGCTATCTGGTAAGTGCTTATGGGGATTCGATGCTTTCAGAGACCTGCCAGATTTTTCCAAGGGAGATCCATGAATTTCAGGATCATAAGGAAGCGACCATGATGCCCTGTTGCCCGGCTGTCCTGGACATCTGGAAGGAGAAGAAAAGAATCGCTTTTCCGGAAACTCCAAAAGAAAAGGAACAGCCGCTTTTTCTTGTGCGCCGGAAGGTTATGGATCTTATAATGGATCCTGAAAAAACACCGGAGGAAATCCTTCTTGAAAGTTTTTATGTTCTGAAGGAACTTCACTGGAACATGCCGCTTACCACAGAGCTTGTGGAAGATTATTTTTCAGAGAAAACGATTCGCCAACTGGAACATGCTATTAATGAAATAGAGCTGCCTGTTCTGGATACCATGGACGAATGCAATGAACTTTTGCAGGACCTGGCTGTAAATTACCGGAAAGAGGGACTTTACCGGAAATATCTGGAGCCGGTGATGGAACTTGCGGAGGAATTGTCCGAAGAATATGAGGAAGAGGAACTGGTGGAAGCCCGGGAGGATTTTTATCGGAAATTTCGTGTATATGAAGACCTTCTCCGGAGCTTTCTTGCCAACGAAGTATATTCAGATCTTCTGACACCGGAGGGAGATTTGGAAGATGCCCTGGTCCATATGCAGTGGATCGGTATGGAATATGCCACCATCCGCCAGGCTGTTTTTCTTCGGTGGCAGAAAGATGGACGGGGATCTCTTCCCTACGAAACACTCCGGGATTATATGGTAGTGATCTCCAGAATGACCGGATATGAGGAAGACGATATCCGGGAATATCTTGAGAACAGTTTTGAAGAGCTTCTGTGGGAGTGGGGATATTTTGCGCTGATCACAGGGAAATGACTTTATAACTTAAAGTTATATTAAGTATTAAAAATATACATTTTAATTATATGACGTTTTGTGTTAGAATATAGGACGAAAAGGGTAACAGAGGAATGTTAACCCGGAAATGGATAACGATCAGAAAGGAACTTGTTTTATGGATAAGGGAACGATTTTTAAATTTCATAATGACCTTGATACCGATCAGATCATTGCATCCCAGTATCTGCTTCTGCCGAATTTGGATGAAATGAAGGACCACACATTTGAATCACTGGATCCGGATTTTTCCAAAAAGGTTAAACCGGGAGATTTTGTAGTTGGAGGAGAGAACTTCGGATGCGGATCCTCCAGAGAGCAGGCACCGGGTGTTCTTAAGGCACTTGGAGTAAAGGCAGTTATTGCGAAATCTTTTGCTCGTATTTTTTTCCGTAATGCCATTAATATCGGACTTCCGGCAATTGTCTGTAAGGATCTCCCGGATGCTGTGAAGACAGGAGATACCCTGGAGCTTCATATGTCCGAGGGAACTGCTGTTGCCAATGGTAAGACTTATTCCTGCACAAAACTGCCGGAATACATGCAGAATATACTGAATCAGGGCGGCCTTATCGCTTCTCTGAACCGTGAGGAGGAATAAGAGATGGGAATGACGATCGCAGAAAAAATCATCGCGGCAGCGGCTGGAGTGGACAGTGTAAAACCCGGAGATATCTATACGGTTTCACTGGATCATCTGATGAGCAATGACGGAACCACACATCTGACTGTTGATATGTACAACAATAAATTAAAAAATCCTCATATTGCAGATACAAAGAAGCTGGTATTAATCGTAGACCATAACGTACCGCCTGACAGCCCGAAAACAGCGGCATCCCAGAAAAAGATGAGAGATTTTGCAAGAGAAAATAATATTGATTTCTGGGAAGGAAAGGGTGTCTGCCACCAGATCATGATCGAGAATTATGTCCGTCCGGGACAGCTGATCTTCGGTGCTGACAGCCATACCTGTTCCTACGGAGCACTTGGTGCTTTCGGTACCGGTGTAGGATGCACAGATTTCCTTTACGGAATGGTGACCGGAACATCCTGGGTCATGGTTCCGGAAACCGTAAAATTTAACCTGACAGGGAAGCTTCCTGAGGGTGTTTACGCAAGAGATCTGATCCTTACCATTATCGGTGAGATCGGGGCAAACGGCTGCAACTATCAGGCAATGGAGTTTACCGGTGAGGGCGCCAGAACCTTAAGCATCAGCGACCGTATGGCACTTTGCAACATGGCTGTTGAGGCTGGTGCGAAGACAGGAATCTTTGAGGCTGATGATAAAGCTCTGGAATATCTGAAAGAGCATGGACGTGAGCCAAAAGCGGTATATCATAGCGATCCGGATGCTGTTTACGCAAGAGAGTATACCTTTGATCTTTCAAAAGTCCGTCCGGTTGTAGCGAAGCCAGACTTTGTTGACAATGTGGTTCCGGCTGAGGAAACCTGCGGCATCAAGATCAACGAAGCGTTCCTTGGCTCCTGCAATAACGGCCGTATTGAAGACCTCCGTGTAGGCGCAGAGGTGATCAAAGGCAAAAAAGTTGCAGAGGGAGTTCGTTTCCTGGTTGTTCCTGCAAGCCAGACCATTTATCGTCAGGCATTAAAGGAGGGGCTTATCGATATCTTCATGGAAGCAGGGGCTATTGTTATGAACCCGAACTGCAGTGTATGCTGGGGAAGCTGCCAGGGTGTTATCGGCGAGAATGAGGTTCTGATCAGCACAGGAACCCGTAATTTCAAGGGACGTGCAGGGCATCCGAGCTCCAAGGTTTACCTGGGATCTGCGGCAACAGTTACTGCATCTGCCGTTGCAGGTGAGATCGCAACTGCTGACAGAGTATAAGAGTTTCAGAAAAGATTTAAATAATATATTCAGAAATTATCAGAGGATGATCCGTTTCGGCGTGGGTTCTTATAACAGAGCAGACAGAAAACATTTGCCTGATGATACGGAACGGAATAAACAGGAGATATACATATGGAAGCATTTACAGGAAAAGTGTGGGTACTTGGTGATGATATTGATACGGATATCATTATCCCGACGGAGTACCTTGCACTGAAAACCATTGACGATATGAAACAGTACGGATTCAGCCCCCTTCGTCCGGAGCTGGCCGGACAGATCCAAAAGGGCGACATTATTGTAGCAGGAAAGAACTTCGGATGCGGATCCTCCAGAGAGCAGGCACCGGAGATCATCAAGGCACTGGGTGTGCAGTGTGTCATTGCGAAATCTTTTGCCCGGATCTTTTTCCGCAACTCCATTAACAACGGCCTTCTTCTTATTGAGCAGCCGGATCTTCATGACAATGTAAAAGAGGGAGATCAGGTTACGGTAGTAATGAATGAGCATGTAGAGCACAATGGAAAACAGTACCCGATCGCTTCTCTTCCGGAGAATCTGATGGATATCATCCAGGCTGGCGGACTGGTAAAAGCCATGCGTAAGCTGAACGGCCTGGACTAAAAAACGGAGAGGAGAGAAATAATGGGCGAGACGATCATTGAAAAAATTATCAGACATAATACAGGCAAGGCAGTAAAACCTGGTGATATCGTGACGGTCAATGTGGACAGAGTGATGATCCATGATATCTTTATTCCGTTTGTAGCGGAAAAATTTGAGGAGATGGGCTTTCAGAAGCTGTGGGATCCGGACAAGGTTGTTCTGATCTATGACCATCTTGTACCGGCAAGTCAGCAGGATGATACCAGACATTTCCATGTGGGAGATGCTTTTGCAGCTAAATATGGCATGAAAAACGTACACAGAAGTGACGGTATCTGTCATCAGCTTATGACTGAGGCAGGTTATGTTAAACCCGGTAATATTGTATTTGGCACAGACAGCCATACCACGACTTATGGATGTGTCGGTGCGTTTTCTTCCGGCATCGGTTACACAGAGATGGCCAGCATCTTGGGAACAGGAACCATGTGGATCAAGGTTCCGGAAACCATAAAGGTTGTGATCGACGGAGAACTTCCGGAGAATGTCATGTCCAAGGATATCATCCTCCGCCTGATCGGTGACCTTCGTGCAGATGGAGCTACTTACCGTGCTCTGGAATTTTGCGGAAGCACCATTGAAAATATGTCTGTGGCAAGCCGTATGACTATGGCGAATATGGCAATTGAGGCCGGTGCGAAATGTGCACTTTTCACACCGGATGAGAAGACAGCTGCTTACTGCAACGTAGAGCTTGATGATTATCAGAAGAGTCTTGTGGGAGATGAGGATGCTGTCTACATGAAGACCATAACTTATAAAGCAGAGGATTTTGTGCCGGTAATGGCATGTCCGTCTCAGGTGGACAAGATCCGTGATGTCAGTGAGCTTCAGGGTGAGACCATCGACCAGGTATTCATCGGTTCCTGTACCAACGGACGTCTGGAGGATCTTATGGCGGCAGCAGAGGTGCTGAAGGGCAAAAAGGTTGCAGACTTTGTAAAGCTGATCGTGACTCCTGCCAGCCGCAAAATTTACCGTCAGGCTATTGAGCTTGGCATTCTGGATACTCTTGCGGAAGCAGGGGCTATCATTACACATCCGGGCTGCGGACTTTGCTGCGGTAGGACCGGCGGAATCCTGACAGACGGTGAAAAGGTCGTGGCAACCAACAATCGTAATTTCCTGGGACGTATGGGAACTTCCAAGGTTCAGATCTATCTGGCATCTCCGAAAACAGCAGCAGCCTGTGCCGTTGCAGGCAAGATCGTAATGCCGGAATAAGAAGCAGAAGATCCTGAGAGAAATACTGTTGCCAGAAACAGATAAAGAAACGTATGAGAAAGACAGATTTTCGCAGAGGCGTCAGTCTGTCTTTTTTTACCGGATCAGAAGGATCCGGGATAAATCATTTTTACAGAAAATGGGATTTATTGTATTATAATAACAGCCAGTGTGACAACATAACATATATTACATAAGACTCGAGGGATAAGGGTATGGAGAAAAGATCAACCATCAGTAAAAAGACACTGAAGATCATACTTGGGATCTGCATTGGCGTAACGATCCTGGCAGTGGCAGGGTTATTTGTCTATACATACTTGGCAGATCACAATACGCTGGGACGGAAGATTTCCATATGGGGAGTGGATGTTTCCGGACTGGATGCAAAGCAGGCAGAAGAAAAGATCGCTGCGGAATTTGCAGATCGTCCGGTATCCTTTCAGGAAAATGATCAGGAAGTTTACAGTACTACTTTGAAAGAGCTGGGCTACAGTCTCAATGAAGAAGCCCTTTTGAGTAAGCTTACAGAAATTCAGAAACAGCGGGAAGAGAGCCGGAAGCTTTTTCCAAAGGAAGAAAATATAGAACCGGAATGTCAGATCGAGGAAGATGAGGAGCAGGAAAAGCAGGCTCTCGATCTTTCAAATTTCGGTACGGAAGAAAGAAAAGCTTCTGTTGATGCAGCCATTCAGTACGATAAGGAGAAAAAAGAATTCACCCTTGTGAAACAGGTACAGGGGACGGAAATCGATCCGGATAAGCTGGAGACTACCGTGGACACAAATCTGAACGCAGCATTTGATACGGCTCTGCTTGGGGATACCATCACAGTACCGATCAACAAGCATGTGTATGTAAGCCCGACGGTCACTGTAACAGAGGATATGAAAAATAAGATTACAGACCTGAACAGCCAGCTGAAGAAATACCGCAGCAGTACAGTAACTTATACATTCGGAAGTGAAACGGCTGTTCTGGATTCCGATACGATCACATCCTGGCTGAAGGCTGAAGGGGAGACGCTGACTTTAGATGAAGAAGCCATTAAAGCCTACATCAGTGAGCTTGCCAACAAATACAATACTATTTATGTTCCCCGCACCTTTCATACATCTGCGGGAACGGATGTGACCATTGAGGGAAATGAGTACGGCTACCGGATCGATCAGGACGGAGAATATGCTCAGCTTCTGGAAGACCTGAAAAGTGGTACTGCTGTAACAAGAGAGCCTGTTTACAGCAAAAAAGGATACCAGAGAAACGGAACAGACGATCTGGCAGGCAGTTACATAGAGGTCAGTCTGGATGCACAGCATTTGTGGTTGTATAAGGACGGATGCCTTGTGACGGAAACAGATATTGTCAGCGGTAAGCCGGTGAAGGGGCGTGAAACATATCGTGGTGCATGGCCGATCGCCTACAAGGCGAGTCCCTTTAACCTTACCAGCAATGAATATGGTTACGATGTAAAGGTTAATTACTGGATGCCTTTTGTCTACGGACAGGGACTTCATGATGCGTCCTGGCAATCATCCTTTGGCGGGAACCGTTATAAAACCAACGGAAGCCACGGCTGCATCAATCTGCCTAAGGATCAGGCAGCACTGATCTATAACACCATTGATGCAGGTTATCCGATCATTATTTACTGATAGGAGCAAAAAAGCTTCGGAGAGATCCGGAGCTTTTTTTATGCCCGAAAATGAAAATTATCATGGAAGCAGGATCGTAAATGATAAGGTTTTTCAAAAGTACGTTAAAAAAAACACAAAAAAATATCGAAAAAGCCTTGTCGAAACAGAAATAACATGATATGATGATTTCGGAAATCGAGCTAATACACTTCTTAATTGCGGAGGAAGAGTGTTTTTCTCTTTTATTTGGGTGCAAATTGATAAAAAAACTCAAATAAGTGTTAGTTGAGATTTCATTTTTTTATTCATATATCGTTAAAAAAAAGACAATATATGAACAAGAATATCTACTATAAACGTCAGATTTTAGACTAAGAAAGGATAATGAAAGGTATGAAGTACAGTTATTATCCGGGTTGCACCCTGAGAACAAAGGCCAAAGATCTGGATGAGTATGCCAGAGCCAGTGCCACAGCCCTTGGGTTTGAGCTTGAGGAGATCGAGGACTGGCAGTGTTGTGGTGGTGTTTATCCGCTTGGCACAGACGAGATCGCCACAAAGCTTTCTTCCGTCCGTGCGTTAAACCAGGCAAAAGAAAAAGGCCAGGATCTGGTGACGATCTGTTCAGCCTGTCATCATGTGATCAAGCGTGTCAATGATGATATGAAAAATGTGGAAGATATCCGGACCAGAGCCAACAATTATATGCAGTTGGAAGCTCCCTATGAAGGAGAGACAACCGTTCTCCATTATCTGGAGGTTCTCCGGGACAGAGTCGGTTTTGATAAACTGAAAGAAAAAGTAGTAAATCCTTTTACCGGAAAGAAGATCGGAGCCTATTACGGATGTCTGCTTCTGAGACCTGGAAAGATCATGGCATTTGATGATCCGGAAAATCCAAGGATCATGGAGGATTTTATCCGTGCCCTTGGCGCTGAGCCTGTGATCTATCCTTACAGAAATGAATGCTGTGGAGGATATATATCCCTGAAAGAAAAAGAAATGTCACAGAATATGTGTGAAAAGATTGAAGAAAGCGCAGCAGGCTTTGGCGCAGATATGCTGATCACTGCCTGTCCGCTCTGCAAATACAATCTGAATAAAAATTCCGGAAATAAAATGCCGGTTTACTATTTTACAGAGCTTCTGGCAGAAGCCCTTGGCGTCAAAGAGGAGGTGGCAAAATGAGAGATAACCATTCTGCTGCGGAAAAAATAAAGGAGATCAGCGGGACCAATCCTCTGAAATGTATGAAGTGTGGCAAATGCTCTGCTACCTGCCCATCCTTTGACGAGATGGATATCAAGCCTCATCAGTTTGTGTCCTACGTGATCAATGAAAATATCGAAGCACTTGTAAATTCAGCATCCCTGTGGAAATGTCTTTCCTGTTTTGCCTGTGTGGAGCGCTGTCCGCGAGACGTAAAACCCGGAAAGATCATTGACGGGGCAAGACAGCTGGTTGTTCGGGAAAAAGGCGGAGACTATCTTTCACCAAATGAAATTCCGGAGCTTCTTGATCCGGAGCTTCCTCAGCAGCTGCTTGTAAGTGCGTTCAGAAGATACAGGAGGTGAGAAAGTGCAGAGAATCGGTGTATTTGTCTGTCATTGCGGAAGTAATATTGCCGCTACGGTAGACGTGAAAAAGGTTGTGGAGATCATTGCAAAAGAGCCAGGAGTTGTCCATGCAGAAGATTATCAGTATATGTGTTCTGAAGCAGGACAGTCCAGGATCCAGGAAGCCATCCGTGAAAAAAATCTCACAGGAGTGGTTGTCTGTTCCTGTTCTCCGCGTATGCATGAGGCAACTTTCCGTAAAGCAGCGGAAAAGGCCGGCCTGAATCCATATATGGTGGAGATCGCAAATATCCGTGAGCACTGTTCCTGGATCCACAAGGATATGCAGGAGGCTACGGAGAAGGCCGTGATCCTTGCAAGAGCAGCAGTAGCAAAAGTCAATTTAAATGCTCCTCTTCAGCCGGGAGAAAGCCAGGTTACAAAGAGAGCCCTGATCATCGGAGGCGGTATCGCCGGAATCCAGACGGCTCTTGATATTGCCGATGCAGGCTATGAAGTTGATATTGTGGAAAAAACACCAAGTATCGGCGGAAGAATGTCACAGCTTGACAAAACCTTCCCTACTCTGGATTGCTCCGCATGTATCCTTACTCCAAAAATGGTGGAGGCTGCAGCTCACGAAAAGATCAATATCTATACATACAGTGAAGTAGAAAAAGTTGCAGGTTTTGTAGGAGATTTTACTGTTGATATCCGCAAAAAAGCGCGAAGTGTCAACATGGACAAATGTACAGGCTGTGGAGTCTGCCAGGAAAAATGTCCTTCCAAAAAGATTCCAAATGAGTTCAACAGAGGGCTGAACAACCGGTCAGCTATTTATACTCCGTTTGCACAGGCGATTCCAAATGTTCCTGTGATCGACAGAGAGCATTGCCTGAAATTTAAGACAGGCAAATGTGGTGTCTGCTCCAAAGTATGTCAGGCAGGAGCCATTGATTACGACCAGCAGGATGAGATCGTAACACAGAAATACGGAGCGATCGTGGTGGCAACCGGATTTGATACCATCAAGCTTGACAAATATGATGAATACGCATATAGCCAGAGCAAGGATGTGATCACATCTCTGGAGCTGGAGCGTATCATGAATGCTGCAGGACCTACAAAAGGACATCTTGAGCGCCTTTCCGATGGAAAAGCACCGAAGGAGATCGTATTTATCCAGTGTGTTGGAAGCCGTTGCTGCGATGACCGCGGGAAGCCATACTGTTCCAAGATCTGCTGTATGTACACAGCTAAGCATGCCATGCTGATCCGTGATAAATATCCGGATACCAATGTGACGGTATTTTATATTGATGTCCGTACACCTGGTAAAAACTTCGATGAGTTTTACAGAAGAGCAGTTGAGCAGTATAACGTAAACTACATCAAAGGTCAGGTAGGAAAAGTAATTCCGCAGCCGGATGGAACACTTCTTGTTCAGGGCTCGGATCTTCTTGATAATAAGCAGATCTTTAAGAAAGCAGATATGGTAGTTCTTGCAACAGCTATTGAGCCAAATCCGGATGTACGTAAGATCGCTACTATGCTTACTGCAAGTATTGACACCAACAATTTCCTTACAGAAGCTCATGCAAAGCTTCGTCCTGTAGAATCACCGACAGCAGGAATTTTCCTTTCCGGTGTATGCCAGGGACCAAAGGATATACCGGAGACAGTTGCCCAGGCAGGAGCTGCGGCTGTAAAGGCCATAGGGCTTCTTGCAAAGGACAAGCTGACAACCAATCCATGTACGGCAAGATCCGACGAGCTTCTCTGTAACGGATGCTCTACCTGTGCAAATGTATGTCCTTACGGAGCGATTTCCTATGAGGAGAAACAGGTCAACGATCACGGTATCCGTGAGACAAGAAGAGTTGCGGTTGTCAATACAGCACTTTGCCAGGGCTGCGGTGCCTGCACAGTAGCCTGCCCGTCAGGAGCCATGGACCTTCAGGGCTTCTCCAACAGACAGATTATCGCGGAGGTGGATGCAATATGTCGATAGAAACAAAGGAAGAATTCAGACCAAAGATCGTGGCATTCTGCTGTAACTGGTGCAGCTACGCCGGAGCAGACCTTGCCGGAAGCAGCCGTTTAAGCTATCCGGCGGATGTAAAGATCATTCGTGTTCCATGTTCCTGCCGTGTCAATCCCATGTTCATCCTCCGTGCCTTTGAAAAAGGAGCCGATGGTGTGATCATGTGCGGATGCCATCCGGGAGACTGCCATTACAGTACCGGAAACTATTATGCAAGAAGACGTATGACACTTCTGTTTTCAATGCTGGATTATATTGGGGTGGAAAACGGAAGAACACGTGTGGAATGGGTATCTGCCGCAGAAGGCGTGAAATTTTCACAGACTATGAATGAGTTTGTTGAGAAGATCCATTCACTTGGTAAAAACGTGAGATTGGAGGATATAAGATGCAGGAGCTGATAAAACGTGCAAAAGAACTGCTTGCAGATGGCACGGTAGTCCGGGTTCTTGGGTGGAAAGCCGGAGATCTTGCCTTTAATCCGGAACCAGCCTATTTTGAAACACCGGAATCTCTGGAGGATTTTGTCTATGATGGATTCTGCGGTGCCAATTTAAGCAAATATATGATCGAAGCTTCCAAGCTGGAAGGAAAAACCATGGTCTGTCTGAAGCCCTGCGATACATATAGCTTTAACCAGCTTTTGAAAGAGCATCGTGTAGACAGAGAAAAAGCCTATATCGTAGGTGTTGGCTGTAAAGGAAAGCTGGATATTGAAAAGATCCGCAAAATGGGGATCAAGGGTATCCGGGGAATTTCCGGAGCAGAGATTACCGGAGATGCAGAGACATTGACTGTGGATACTGTTTACGGAGAAAAAACCTGTGCATACAAAGATGCCATGCTGGAACGCTGCCATGTATGTAAAGGAAAAGAGCATAAAATTTACGATGAACTGATCGGTGAGTCAAAGGAGACAAAGGACGCTGACCGTTTCGCAGAAGTTGAGCGGATCGAGGCAATGAGTCCGGAAGAAAAATTTGCATTCTGGCAGAGCGAGCTGAGTAAATGTATCCGCTGTAATGCCTGCCGTAATGTATGTCCGGCCTGCAGCTGCCGCAAATGCGTTTTTGACAGCAACAAGTTCGACAGCGCCCAGAAGGCAAATGTGGATTCCTTTGAGGAAAAGATGTTCCATGTGATCCGTGCCTTCCATGTAGCCGGAAGATGTACGGACTGTGGCGAGTGCAGTAGAGTCTGCCCGCAGGGAATTCCCCTTCATCTGTTTAACCGTAAGTTTATCAAGGATATTGATGCGTTTTACGGTGAGTATCAGGCAGGCGAGGATGCGGAGTCAAAGGGTCCGCTTACCAGCTTTACCTTTGATGATGTAGAGCCAGGGATCGTGGCAGAAAGGGGATAATGTATGTATAAGATCGCAGTAGAAAATCTGCCGGCATTATTCCGAAAAATTGCCGCAGACCAGGAATTATATTTACCGGTAAAGGTAAGTGAGCAGGTGAACTTCAAGGCATGGAGCGAGGATGCAGAAGTTTCCCTTGAAACACTGAAAACCGTGAAATCACCGAAGGATGCTTTCTTTCCGCAGAGTGAAAATCTCTATACCTGTAAAAAAGATGGGAAAAATATCAGCATTGAGCCTCAGGCACTAAAAGACCAGAATTTTGTCGTATTCGGAATGAGAGCCTGTGATGTACAGGGCGTGAAAGTTCTCGACAAGGTGTTCCTTGGGGATCCGGTGGATACTTTTTACCAGGCAAGAAGAGAACATGGAACTATTGTAGCGCTTGCCTGTCATGAACCGGAGGAAAGCTGCTTCTGTAAAGTATTTGGCATTGATGCTGCAGATCCGGAAGCAGATGTTGCAGCCTGGATCATCGAGGGAGAGCTTTTCTGGAAGCCTCTCACAGAGAAGGGAAATGCTCTGACAGAAGCTGTGAAGGAGCTTTTGGCAGATGCTGATGAGACAAAGGTAGAAGAGGAGAAGAAGGCAATCCGTGGTATTATCGAGCTTCTTCCATATACACATCTTTCACTGGAAGGATGGGCGCAGGAAGAATACATGGACCGTTTCAATTCTCCTGTATGGGAGAAACTGTACAAGCCTTGTCTTGCCTGCGGAACCTGTACCTTCGTATGTCCGACCTGTCAGTGCTATGACATTAAGGATTACGACACAGGGCACGGTGTTCACCGTTACCGCTGCTGGGATTCCTGCATGTACTCTGATTTTACCATGATGGCTCACGGAAACAACCGTACCAGCCAGATGCAGAGATTCCGTCAGAGATTTATGCATAAGCTTGTTTATTATCCGTTAAATAATGACGGCATGTTCTCCTGTGTTGGCTGCGGCCGCTGCGTGGAGAAATGTCCGGAATCTTTAAATATCGTAAAAGTCATCAAGGCCTTTGAAAAACAGGGAGGTGAAAAGAATGAGTGAATGTACCTGTCATAAAAATTATACACTGGATACGCTGATCCCCAAGGTTGGCGTGATCACAGATATCCGTCAGGAGACACCGGATGTAAAAACCTTCCGTGTGGAAGCTCCGGAGGGTGGAAAGCTTTTCGAGCATATGCCAGGACAGTGTGCCATGGTCTGTGCACCAGGCGTCAGTGAAGGTATGTTTTCCATTACTTCTTCTCCGACTGTAAAGGATTATCAGGAATTCAGCATCAAAAAATGCGGATCCCTTACCGATCATCTCCACAGCCTTCAGGTTGGAGATGAGATTGCAGTCCGCGGACCATACGGAAATCATTTTCCGGTGGAAGATAAGTTAAAGGGAAAAAATCTCCTGTTCATCGCAGGTGGAATCGGTCTGGCACCTCTTCGTTCCGTGATCAATTATGTGCTGGATAACCGTGAGGATTACGGAACAGTAGATATTCTCTATGGTTCCCGTTCCGCAGATGATCTGGTGCAGCTTAAGGAAATCCAGGAAGTATGGATGAAAACAGAAGGTGTAAATGTATATCTTACCATTGACCGCGAGCAGGAAGGCTGGGACGGTCATGTAGGATTTGTTCCGAATTATCTGAAGGAGATTGGTTTTGATACCAATAAGACCGCTCTGGTCTGCGGTCCGCCGATCATGATCAAATTCGTTCTGGCAGGACTGGAAGAGCTGGGCTTCTCCAGAGATCAGGTATATACCACACTGGAGCTTCGTATGAAATGCGGTGTCGGAAAATGCGGCCGCTGCAACATCGGAGACAAATACGTCTGCAAAGACGGCCCAGTATTCCGATGTGATGAGGTGGATGAATTACCTAATGAGTACTAAGTTATAGATTGCACCTTAAGAAACTTTCAAATATATGCGCTGGTTATAGCCAGTACACAGCCATGTGGAACAGCCATCTCGCTAAGATGCCCATTTTAGGAGCGGTTTTAGCGGCGCTGAAATCCAGTACTTACGAAGACTTAGGAGTGAAGGCTCTCCTGAACTCCTTAGTCACAGTTAGTACTTAGTTCAGCAGAGCGTTGCGACGGGCACGTGTGAGATGGCTGTTCCACATGGCGTACGATTTGGATAAAAGAAAGGACACCAACATGGAAAATAATATGGTAAACGTATATTTTTTCGGTAAAAAATACAGCGTTCCCGGTGATCTGACCATTATGACAGCTATGGAATATGCCGGTTATACATTAAAAAGAGGATGCGGCTGCAGACACGGATTCTGCGGTGCCTGCGCGACCATCTACAGGATCAAGGGACAGAATGAGCTGAAAACCTGTCTCGCCTGTCAGACACAGGTGCAGGAGGGAATGTATGTGGCAAGTATCCCGTTCTTCCCTACAGACAAGAGACTTTATAATATAGAAGATCTTAAGCCGAACCAGCAGGTAATGATGGAGCTTTATCCGGAGATCTACAGCTGCATCGGATGCAATGCCTGCACAAAGGCCTGTACACAGGACTTAAATGTCATGCAGTATATTGCATATGCTCAGAGAGGCGAGCTTGAAAAATGTGCAGAGGAATCCTTTGACTGTGTAAGCTGCGGCTGCTGTTCCGTAAGATGTCCGGCAGGAATTTCCCATCCGATGGTAGGCCTTCTGGCAAGACGTCTCACCGGAAAATATATTGCGCCGAAAAGCGAGCATCTGGAGAAACGTGTGGAAGAGATCCACGAGGGCAAATTTGACGATATGATCGAGAAGATCATGCAGAAGCCGATCACAGAGATGCAGGAACTTTACAACAGCAGAGAAATCGAGAAGTAGGAGGGCGTAAAACATGTATGCACCATATCCAGAAAATATGATGGAATCCATCAAAAAGGTAGAGGCTACAAGAGCGGAGCGTATGGCAACAGAGCCAAGACGTCTGAGTGCAGATGAGAAAGATGCTCTTCTCAAAAAATTCCATCCGGACTATAACCCGGATGCATTTGCAGAGATCAAGGTAGGACCGAACAAGGGACAGAAAGCACCACTGGAACTGACAAAAATGCTCCATTCAGAAAGCCGTCTGCTCAACGAAAAAATCGATCTTACAAAAATCGATTATGATGTAGATGTACTGATCATCGGCGGTGGCGGAGCAGGCTCTTCCTGTGCCATCGAGGCCCACAACGCAGGTGCCAACGTTATGATCGTTACAAAGCTCCGTATCGGTGATGCCAACACCATGATGGCAGAAGGCGGGATCCAGGCAGCAGATAAAGAAAATGATTCCCCGGTACAGCATTATCTGGACTGCTTTGGAGGCGGACATTTTGCAGCAAAACCAGAGCTGGTAAAAAGACTGGTAATGGAAGCCCCGGATGCGATCAAATGGCTCAACGACCTTGGTGTTGAGTTTGATAAAGCAGAAGACGGAACCATGGTCACTACACATGGCGGCGGTACCTCCAGAAAGAGAATGCATGCTGCAAAGGATTATTCCGGATCAGAGATCATGCGTACTATCCGTGATGAGGTCTTAAATCTTAAGATCCCGGTAGTGGAATTTACATCCGCTGTAGAACTTCTGAAGGATGAAAAAGGTCAGACTGCCGGTGCAGTCCTTCTCAACATGGAAACCGGAGATTATTCCGTTGCAAGAGCAAAAACAGTTGTAATTGCAACCGGTGGTGCAGGAAGAATGCATTATCAGGGATTCCCGACCTCCAATCACTACGGAGCAACTGCTGACGGACTCGTACTTGGATACAGAGCAGGCGCTTCCCTTCTTTACCAGGATTCTATCCAGTATCATCCAACAGGTGCGATCTATCCGTCACAGATCCTTGGTGCCCTGGTAACAGAGAAGGTTCGTTCCGTTGGTGCACAGCTTGTAAATGCAAACGGAGAAGCTTATATTCATCCGCTGGAAACCCGTGACGTAAATGCTTCCGGTGTTATCCGTGAGTGTGAGGAAGGCCGTGGCGTGGAAGTTCCAGGTGGACGAAAAGGTGTATGGCTGGATACTCCGATGATCGAGATCCTGGGCGGTGAGGGAACTATCGAAAAGAGGATCCCTGCCATGTTCCGTATGTACATGAATTATGGCATTGATATGAGAAAAGTCCCGATCGTGATCTACCCGACCCTCCATTATCAGAACGGCGGACTTGAGATCAACGGAGACGGCTTTACAAAAGAAATCCCGAACCTTCTGGTTGCAGGAGAGGCAGCAGGCGGAATCCACGGAAGAAACCGACTGATGGGAAATTCTCTTCTTGACGTAATTGTATTTGGAAGAAATGCAGGTAAAAAAGCAGCTGCCAAATGCAAAGAGGTAGAGCTTGGCACCATGAATCTGGATCATATCAGAAAATATGAAGAGGAACTGAAAAATGCAGGAGTTGATACAGGAGACGTATCTCCTATGCTTCTGCCGAAATATGCCCGCCACGAACGTTAACAATATGTTATGATAATAAAAACATATGAGATAAGCGAAAGGAGTCTATTATGAGAGAAATCGAAGTAAACAGACTTACAGAGATTATCGAAAAACTCTGTATCGAAGCCAATGAACATCTCCCGGAAGATGTGAAGGATGCTATCAAAACCTGCCGTGCCTGCGAGGACGGCGAGATCGCAAAAGGTGTCCTTGATAACATTATCGAGAATTTTGATATTGCGGACAGTGAGAATGTTCCGATCTGTCAGGATACCGGAATGGCATGCGTATTCCTTGAAATTGGTCAGGATGTCCACTTTACAGGCGGAGATTTAAATGATGCCATTAATGAAGGTGTACGCCGCGGATACGATAAAGGTTACCTGAGAAAATCCGTTGTCAAGGATCCGGTACGCCGTGGAAACACAGGTGACAATACACCGGCTATGATCTATACAGAGATCGTTCCTGGAGATCAGGTGAAAGTAACTGTAGGACCAAAAGGCTTCGGAAGCGAGAATATGAGCCAGATCCGTATGTTCAAGCCATCTGCAGGCCTTCAGGGAATCAAGGATTTCATTCTTGAGGTTGTAGAAACTGCAGGTCCGAACCCATGTCCGCCTATGGTAGTTGGTGTTGGTATCGGAGGAACTTTTGACAAATGTGCACTTCTTGCAAAGAAAGCGCTGATGCGTCCTCTGAATACAGAGAACCCGGATCCTTACTATGCAGATCTTGAGAAAGAGATGCTGGAGAAGATCAACAAGCTTGGTATCGGACCTCAGGGCTTTGGCGGAAAGACCACAGCTATCGGTCTGAACATTGAGACTATGCCTACTCATATCGCAGGTATGCCATGTGCAGTTAATATCAACTGCCATGTAACACGTCATAAAACGGAGGTGCTTTAATATGGAAAGAAGAAAGATCACACTGCCTCTGACAAGAGAGCTGGCAAGAACTCTCCATGCAGGCGACCAGGTTTTACTGACAGGAACCATCTATACATCCCGTGATGCAGGTCACAAGAGAATGTGCGAGGCCCTTGCAAAAGGAGAAAAGATTCCTTTTGACCCTACAGATGCTACCATTTACTATGTAGGTCCGACTCCGGCAAAACCAGGCGAAGTCATCGGCTCCGCAGGCCCTACAACCAGCGGCCGTATGGATGCCTATGCACCGACCATGATGTCCGTAGGCGCCAGAGGAATGATCGGAAAAGGTGCCCGCCTTCCGGAAGTCGTAGATGCAATGAAAAAATATGACGGCGTATATTTCGGAGCCATCGGCGGTGCAGGTGCACTTCTTGCAAAATGCATCAAAAAAGCAGAGCTTATCGCTTACGAAGACCTCGGAGCAGAAGCACTCCGCAAGCTTTATGTGGAAGATATGCCGCTTGTAGTCATCATTGACAGCGAGGGAAATAACCTCTACGAAGAGGGGCGTGCAGAGTACCTGAAAGACCACGCAGAATAATCTTTTGCCCCAAAATGTGATATTGTGATATATTTCAAAAAGGAATAAAAAAAGGATAAAAGTCCGACAGTAAATGCTGAAAATCCGTGCAGAAGCATTTATTGTTGGGCTTTTTAATTTTATCATTTCGCTTTTAATTTAATCATTCTTGCGAAAATGATCAAATTAAAGTTGACAATGATAAGATTGATTTATATACTTGAAGTAAATAAAATCCCAAAAGAGTGATAAAGAAGGTGATGAAAAATATATGAGACAGTTTGATTATCGGGAAAAGTGGAAAAATCTGTTGACTCCTGAAATTGTATCTTACCTGACACAGATACATGAATTTAAAGGAGAACAAACTCTTTTTATTGAGGCCAAAGCAGATACTCTTACACAATTAGTTGAAATCGCCAAGATTCAAAGTACGGAAAGTTCCAACAAAATAGAAGGTATTTATACATCAGACATCAGATTGCGGGAATTGGTAAAAGACAAAACAAGACCAAGGACAAGAAATGAACAGGAAATTGCCGGATACAGAGATGTATTGAATACAATTCATGAAAGCCATGACCATATCCCACCAAAGTCTGCGATTATTTTACAGCTTCACAGAGATTTGTATAAATTTGAAAGTTACAATATTGGAGGGAAATATAAAACTGCAGATAATGTCATTGAGGAAGAAGATTCTCAGGGAATAAAAAAAATACGGTTTAAACCAGTACCGGCATGGGAAACACCGGAAGCAATGGAAGAACTATGCAGAGCATTTGAAGAGGCAATGGCAACAGGAGAAATAGATCCACTTCTTTTGATTCCGATGTTTATTCTGGATTTCCTATGCATACATCCGTTTAATGACGGCAATGGAAGAATGAGCCGTTTACTTACACTGTTACTTTTGTACAGATCCGGCTATATTGTGGGAAAATATATCAGTATCGAGAGAATGATAGAAAATTCAAAGGAATTATACTATGAATGTTTAAGGGAAAGTTCTGAGAACTGGTATGAGAATAAGAATGATTATATACCATTTATAAAATATATGCTTGGCGTTATAGTAGGAGCATACAGAGAGTTTTCTTCAAGGATAAAATTGCTGATAACACAGAATATATCAAAACCGGAGCGAATAGAAGAGATTATAAAAAACACTCTGGGAACAATTACAAAAAAGGAAATCGCAGAAAAGTGTCCGGATATCAGTGTGGTAACGATACAGAGAACACTGGCAGAATTACTGACAGCAGAAAAAATTTTAAAAATCGGCGGCGGAAGGTATACGAAATATACCTGGAATAATGAGCGATAGATGGGAGATAAAAAATGATCACTGGTGAATTAAAAAACAAAATAGATGGTTTATGGGATATATTTGCGGCAGGAGGACTTGTCAATCCACTGGAAGTAATCGAACAGATTACATACCTGATGTTTATTCATGATCTGGATGATTCCGATAATATGCGGGCAAGAGAAAGTGCAATGCTTGGATTGTCATTTCAGAGTATTTTTTCCGGAGAAGTAAAAATAGGTGAGAGAACAATTGACGGAAGTCAGCTGAAATGGTCCGTATTCCATGATTTTCCGGCAGACAGAATGTATATGATCATGCAGGAATGGGTATTTCCGTTTATAAAAAATCTTCATAATGATAAAAACAGTGCATATTCCAAATATATGGACGATGCGATATTTAAGCTTCCGACACCACTCCTTTTATCCAAAGTGGTGGATTCTCTGGATGAAATTTACAAACTTATGAATGAAATCCAGACAGCAGATGTCAGAGGAGATGTATATGAATATCTTCTTTCAAAAATAGCTCAGTCCGGACGGAATGGACAGTTCCGTACACCAAGACATATTATCCGGATGATGGTTGAGATGATGGATCCGTCCAGTGATGAGATTATCTGTGATCCGGCATGTGGAACCTCCGGATTTCTGGTTGCAGCAGGAGAATATCTGAAAGAAAAAAGAAAAGAAGAAATTTTTTATGATAAGCAGAAAAAAAATCATTACATGAATCATATGTTCCATGGATATGATATGGACCGCACCATGCTTCGTATTGGAGCTATGAATATGATGACTCACGGAATAGAAAATCCTTATATTGAGTATCGGGACAGCTTATCTGATCAGAATGCAGATAAAGATCAGTATTCCCTTGTGCTGGCAAATCCTCCTTTTAAAGGAAGCCTGGATGCAGAATCTGTTTCTGGAGATCTTCTTAAGGTTTGCAAGACAAAGAAAACAGAACTTTTATTTCTTGCTTTGTTCCTGAGGATTATGAAAATTGGAGGAAGATGCGCCTGTATTGTACCAGATGGTGTACTTTTCGGATCATCACGGGCACATAAATCCATCCGTAAGGAAATTGTTGAAAATCAGAGACTGGAAGCTGTAATATCCATGCCTTCCGGTGTATTTAAACCCTATGCAGGAGTATCCACAGCAATCCTTATTTTTACAAAAACAGAACACGGCGGAACTGATCAGGTATGGTTCTACGATATGAAAGCAGACGGATTCAGTCTGGACGATAAACGTACTCCGGTCACAGAGAATGACATTCCGGATATTATAGAGCGCTTCAAAAATCTTGATAAAGAAGCGGACCGGAAGCGAACAGACCAGTCATTTATGGTACCGAAAAAAGATATTGTAGAGAATGATTATGATCTCAGTATCAATAAATACAAAGAAATTGAATACACCCCGGTGGAATATCCGCCAACATCAGAAATCATGGCCAATATCCGGGAGTTGGAACTGGAGATCGGAAAAGAAATGGATGAGTTGGAGCGGTTGTTGAGATTATAAGAGAAAGGATGGCAGATTCGAAAATTCGGATTTGTAGGGATGAGGTAGATGAGATTACAAGATGTTTGCACTGTTTTTTCAGACGGTGATTGGATTGAAAGTAAAGATCAATCTAATAAAGGAATCAGATTGGTTCAAACTGGAAATATTGGTGAGGGTTTATACTTAGAAAAAGAAGAAAGAGCTAAGTATGTATCTGAAGAGATATTTGAAAGTTTAAAATGTACGGAAATATATCCGGGAGATATTTTGATTTCAAGATTGCCAGAACCAGTAGGAAGAGCATGTATTATTCCTCCAAAGAAAGAGCGAATGATAACGGCAGTTGATTGTACAATATGTAGAGTAGATGAATCTATTGTAAGTAAGGAGTACCTGTGTTATTTCATGCGTTCAAATGCATACTATACGAAGCTTTTAGGAAGTGTTACTGGTACGACAAGAAAAAGGATTTCTAGGAAAAATTTAGGAAACATTGAGTTGGAGATTCCGCCCAAAGAAGAGCAAACAGATGTTGTGAGTCAATTGGAATGTTTAATAAATGTAATAAATTCAAGAAATAAGGAATTACAGTTGTTTGACAATCTCATCAAAGCCCGATTTGTCGAGATGTTTGGTGATCCAGCTAATAATGAGAAAGGTTTTATAAAAGCTCCTATGGGTGATTACATGACAGTGCTAACTGATTTCAGCTCGAATGGTAGCTATAAGACTTTAGATAGTGGTGTAACAATGTATGATGAACCTAATTATGCTTGGATGGTTAGAACAACGGACTTAGAGTCTGGAGATATGACAGCCATTAAGTATATTGATGAGGAGGCTTATGAACTTTTGGCTAAATCAAAGATATATGGTGGCGAAATAATCATGAATAAGATTGGTAGTGCTGGAAAGATTTATTTAATGCCACAAATAGATATGCCAGCATCATTAGGTAGAAATGCCTTTATGTTTAGATATGATGAACGCATTAATGTAAAGTTTTTGTATCACCTTCTTACATCAGAGTATGGACAGAGAGAAATTCAACAATATGTACGAGGTGCTGTAACCAAGACTATTACTAAAAATGATGTAAGAGCTGTACTTATAATTGTTCCATCAATTGAGTTACAAAATGAGTTTGAATCATTTGTAGAACAAGTCAACAAATCAAAAGTTAAAGTACAAAAAGCACTGAATGAAACACAAAAGTTATTCGATAGTCTGATGCAACAATACTTTGGCTAGAAAGGGGAGAAGCTGAATGGCGATAATGACGGTGTATCATGGTGGATATCAGGCTGTGGAGAAACCGGAAATCCGAAAAGGACGTAATACAAAAGATTTTGGAACTGGTTTTTACTGTACGATTATAAAAGAACAGGCTCAAAGATGGTCCAGGAGATATGACACGAAGGTTGTATCTGTTTATGATGTGCGTTTAAAATCGAATCTGAAAATAAAAGAATTCAAAGATATGACAGAAGAATGGTTGGATTTTATAATTGCATGTTGGAGTGGGAAAGACCATGAATATGATATTGTAATCGGTGCAATGGCAGACGATCAGATTTATAATTTTGTTTCTGATTACATGGACGGTACGATTACCAGAGAACAGTTCTGGGTTCTGGCAAAGTTCAAGTATCCAACTCATCAGATAGCATTTTGTTCCAAAGAATCATTGAAATGCCTGAAGTATAGAGATTGTGAGGTGCTATAAATGGCAGGAGAAGGACGTGAAAGCAAAAAAGATAATGATTTATTTTACACATGCAGCCTGATTGATTACATTGCACGGAAAACAAAGAATACACGGGCAGATGTTGTAAATAAGCTTGGAAAGCAGAGGATTGATAAAATTTATGACCTGGCAGATGTCTACCATTGTGATAACATTGACAGAGTCAGCGATGATTTTATCGAAGAAGCAGGAATACAAGAGGGAAAATTTGACAATGTGGGTGATTGTAAATACAGCATTCCATCACATTGGGATATTGGAAAGGTATATAAGCGGCTGATAAAAATGGTTGCTACAGACGAAAATATCGGAATCATAGATGCTTTAATAAAAGTATACAATTCCTTTATCGGTGCAAAGATTGATGACTACAACAGCAGTGTATATTACGAAAATCCGTCATATATATTTGAATCGTATCGGGAAAACAGAATGCTATAAACAAAATGGTTGAAAGATGTTGGCATATCTTGAGACAAAAATAAAAGTCAGTTATCAAGGATTCCTTGATAACTGTAGTTGATAAGTACAATTATAAAATAAAACGCTAAAGAGGGAGATTTCACAATGGTAACAAACTTTGATTATTTAAAAAATGAATCAAAATTCTCTGCATTTGCGAATGTTGCCATCTCTGCGGAGAAGATCATATTAGCAGATCCGGATGCGAGTATTCTTAACAGCCGCCGGGCTATGGAATTTGCTGTAAAATGGTTGTATTCTGTGGAAAACAGTTTGCAGATTCCGTACCAGGATAATCTTCATACTTTGATGAATACAGAGGAATTCAGACAGTTAGTGGGACCGGATCTTTGGAAACGGATGGATTATATCCGCAGATGTGGAAACAGTGTGGCACATAGCAATAAAAAACCTGGCAGAGATGCAGCGATGCTCTGCCTTGAAAATCTGTCAATTTTTTTAGATTACGTTGCATATTGTTATGGAGAACAGTATCAGGAACATCCATTTGACAAATCGATTATTGATGGCAGAATTGAGAAGGCAAAGGCATCCCGGGAAACAGCCAGAAAAGCAAAGGAAACACTTCTGAAAGAACAGGAAAAAACTGCCCAGCAGGAACTGGATCTACAAAAACTGATGGCAGAAAATACTTTTCTTAGGGAAGAACTGTCCGCACGCCACGAGAAAAAGCAGCAGACATATGTTCCGAAACCTCTGGATCTGTCTGAATATGAAACCAGAAAACTTTACATAGATTCCATGCTTATTGATGCAGGATGGGCACAGGGAAAAGACTGGTTAAATGAGATGACTGTGACAGGAATGCCGAATAAATCAGGGATTGGACGTATTGATTATGTTCTCTATGATGATATGAATAAACCTCTGGCAATTATAGAAGCAAAACGTACCTGCAAGGATATTGCTGAGGGCAGGCAGCAGGCGAAACTTTACGCAGATCTGCTGGAAAAGAAATATGAACGACGTCCGGTAATTTTCCTTACCAATGGTTTTGAAACCCGGATCATAGACGGACAATATCCGGAAAGAAAATGTTCAGTTATTTATTCCAAACGGGATCTGGAGAAATGGTTTAACCTTTTGAGTATGCGTACAAGCCTGCAAAATATTTCTGTAGATAAAAAGATTGCAGACCGCTATTATCAGGAAGCCGCGATAAAAGCAGTATGCCAGAGCTTTGATGAAAAGAATCGGAGAAAAGCCCTGCTTGTTATGGCCACAGGTTCCGGAAAAACCAGAACAGTAATGGCTTTGTGCAAGGTACTGGTTGATGCGGGCTGGGTGAAGAATATACTTTTTCTGGCGGACAGAAATTCACTGGTAACACAGGCGAAAAGAAGTTTTGTAAACTGGATGCAGAATTTTTCCTGTACAAATCTGGTTGAAGAAAAGAATAATTATATGTCGCGATGTGTTTTCTCCACATATCAGACCATGATAAACTGTATTGATACGATAAATGACAAAGAAGGAAAAGTTTTTACCTGTGGTCATTTTGATCTGATCATTTGTGATGAAGCGCACAGATCTATTTATAATAAGTATAAAGATATTTTTACATATTTTGATGCACTGCTTGTAGGACTTACCGCAACACCGAAAGATGAGATTGATAAAAATACATATGAAGTATTTGAACTGGCAAGCGGAGATCCCACTTATGGATATGATCTGGCGCAGGCGGTTAAGGATGGATATCTGGTTGATTATCTTTCGGTGGAATCCAGGGTGAAATTTATTGATCAGGGAATTGTATATGATGAACTTTCAGAAGCAGATAAAGAAATTTATGAAAATACTTTTGAAGACGAAAATGGAAAGCTTCCGGAAGTGATAAATTCGGCTGCATTGAATACCTGGATTTTTAACGAAGATACAATTAAAAAAGTTCTTCATGTCCTGATGAGAGATGGGATTAAAATTGAATACGGACAGAAGATTGGAAAAACAATTATTTTTGCGAAAAATCATGATCATGCGGAAAAGATTCTTGAGATTTTTAATAAGGAATATCCGCATTTAAAGAATTATGCTATGGTGATCGATAACAGAATGAAATATGCACAGAGTGCAATTGATGAGTTTTCAGATCCGAAAAAACTACCGCAGATCGCAATTTCTGTAGATATGTTAGATACCGGAATTGATGTACCTGAAGTTCTTAATCTTGTATTCTTTAAGAAAGTTATGAGTAAAGCAAAATTCTGGCAGATGATCGGACGAGGAACAAGACTATGCCCGGGATTGTTGGATGGGGAAGATAAGAAAAAGTTTTACATTTTTGATTTCTGTGGGAATTTTGAGTTTTTCCGAATGAATAAAGGAAAGGCAAGCGCAAATCTGATGGCGTTGCAAAGTGCAGTTTTTAATCTTCAGTTTGAGATTTCGTACAAGCTTCAGGATATTAAATATCAGACAGATAAATTAACTGCGTACAGGACTGCACTTGTAAAGCACATGACTGAAAAAGTAAAAGAGCTCCCAAGAGATAGTTTTACAGTTCGCCAACATTTGAAATATGTAGAATTATATTCAGAAGAGTCGAACTATCAGATGCTTACTTATGAAGATACTTTACTTGTACGGGAAGAGGTTGCACCCTTGATTTTGCCTGAAAGTGATGAAGTAACAGCAGTACGTTTTGATGCACTTATGTATGGAATAGAACTTGCATCTCTGGTTGGAAAGAAATATACAAGTGCGCGAAAAGATCTTTTAAAAAAGGTTTCCGGAATTGCCGGAGTGGCAAATATACCGGAGATTCAGGCACAGACAGAGCTGATCGATCAGATTTTGCACACAGATTATGTGGAAAATGCAGGAATCGATGAATTTGAAAATATCAGGGAAAATCTGAGAGATCTTATGAAGTATATTCCGGATAAGAGCAGGAATAAATATATGACCAATTTTACAGACGAAATTCTTTCAACGGAATGGAAAGAAGCAGAATTGGAAAACGATGATCTGGAAAATTATAAAGTACGAGTAGAATATTATGTCCGACAGCATCAGGATAACCATGTAATAGCTAAGCTGAAAAAGAATCAGTCACTTACAGAAAAAGATGTAGCTGAACTGGAAAAAATTCTCTGGAGCGAGCTTGGTACAAAAGAGGATTATGAAGCAGAATTTGGCAGAAAGCCATTGGGAGAATTTGTCAGAGAAATGGTAGGTCTTGATATGAATGCAGCAAAGGAAGCTTTTTCAAAGTATCTTGAGGATGTAAATCTGGACAGCAGGCAGATTTATTTTGTAAATCAGATCATTGAGTATATTGTTCATAATGGAATGATGAAAGATCTTTCTGTTTTGCTGGAATCTCCGTTTACGGATCGTGGGAGCATTTCGGAAATCTTTACAGATATGGGTGTTTGGCTTGGAATAAAAAAAGTCATTGATACGATCAACGCAAATGCTGCTGCATAAACATCCACCTCTGTAAAACATAAAATTTCAACCGGATTTACAATAAATTTAACCATAAATCCGGTTGACAAAACCCGGCCGGGAACGTTATAATGGCCGGGTTGATAAAAAAAATTAAGAAAAAAAGGCAGGTGAACAGAATGGACAGTTGTGATTCTCATGGGCGAAGTTGTAGCTCTCAGAGTGAAAGATGGAAAGAACAGAGCGAGATGAGGCTGTTTCATTCTGTTTTAAGTGTACGGAATATCTGTGGGAATATTATATCTATATATCAGAAGGATATATTTGACAGGATGTATCGGTGTCATCAGAATCTGTACGGTATTATTACATTATAATTTCAGCAGGATTATAATAGATATATTTTTCATTCTTCTCATTCTGAGAATCTTACAGTAAGGCGATCATGTATAAATTCATTTCGCTTTATACTCAAATCCCAAGGAAACACAATCGAAAATCAAACAGCACATAGACATGCTTTAACATGTCTGTTTTTGGTGTGCGTGTTTTGTGCGAAACTATGTGAGGAGGATGAGAAAATGACAAAAAGAAATCAGGATTTTTCAAAAGATATTCTGAGTCTGATCCGAAGCAGTGTTTCTCCGGCAGTTTTAAGTGAAAGGCTGCAGGATTTCCACGAAAACGATCTGGCGGAAGTATTAAGAGAATTAAGCACTGCGGAGCGCAGCAGACTATACCGTATCCTGGAAAGCGGTATGCTGGCAGATGTTTTTGAATATCTGGAGGAAGAAGAAACTGTACAATATCTGGAAGAGATGGATGTAAAAAAAGCGGCAGCCATTCTTTCCAAAATGGAAACCGATGCCCTGGCAGATGTTTTAAAGCAGATCGATAAAGAAAAACGCAAGCTTCTGATCCAGCTTCTGGATGAACAGGTGCGGAAAGATATCGAAATGATCCGCTCCTTTGATGAGGATGAGATCGGAAGCAGAATGACAACGAACTGCATTGTGATCCGTGAAAACCTGACCGTAAAGCAGGCCATGAGTGAGCTGGTTTCCCAGGCGGCAGATAATGATAATATTTCTACGATCTTTGCAGTGACGGACAGAGGGGAGTTTTATGGAGCCCTGGATCTGAAGGATCTGATCACAGCAAGACAGGACCACCCTATGGAAGAGCTGATCGTAACTTCCTATCCATATGTGTATGGTACTGAGCAGATCGACGACTGTATGGAACGGCTGAAGGATTATTCTGAAGATTCCATTCCTGTACTGGACGATGACAATCGTTTCCTTGGAGTGATCACATCCGCAGGGATCATCGATCTGGTAGACGATGAGATGGGAGAGGATTATGCAAAGCTGGCCGGTCTGACTGCAGAGGAAGATCTGAAAGAACCTCTTTTTGAAAGCATGAAAAAAAGAATGCCCTGGCTGATCGTTCTTCTGGGCCTTGGTATGGTGGTATCTTCTGTTGTGGGAATGTTTGAAAAAGTAGTTACCTGTCTGCCGATCATCATGTGCTTTCAGTCTCTGATCCTGGATATGGCAGGAAATGTTGGAACCCAGTCCCTGGCTGTAACCATCCGTGTACTGATGGATGAGACGCTGACGGGCAGACAGAAAGCAGAGCTTGTGCTGAAGGAAATGCGGATCGGTCTTTGCAACGGTGGTCTGCTCGGTATTTTGTCTTTTGTACTGATCGGATTGTATATTTTCTTATTCAAAGGAAAAACACTCGTATTTGCCTATGCGGTATCCGGCTGTATCGGATTATCCCTGTTGTTGGCCATGCTGGTATCCAGTGCAGTAGGAACCTGCATACCGCTGTTTTTCAAAAAGGTTGGTGTGGACCCGGCAGTAGCCTCAGGTCCTCTGATCACTACGATGAATGACCTTGTAGCCGTGATAACATACTATGGAATGAGCTGGATATTCCTGATCGAGATGTTCCACCTGGCTGGCTGAGAGTAAAATGCAGCTATGCTTATAAAAACAGACAGATATCAGAAATCTGTCGAATAACAGAAAAGTTACCAATACAAAAAAATTCCGGATCGAAAGATTCGGGATTTTTCTTTACATACAAACAGAAAGCTATTATAATGAAAGACACGCTTTGCCCGTTTAAAACGTTGCAGAAATAAATACAAACAACGGGCAGAAAAAAGAGAACAAAACGATCACATGGGGTGATTGGGGAAAGGAAACAGTAACATGATAGTAACAATGATCGAAAAGGTCTATACATTTCTGTGGGGAGATCTGGTAAAGATTCCGCTTCCGGGAGGAAGTACGCTGGGAATCTCACTTCTGATCCTGCTTCTGATTCCGACCGGTATCTATTTTACCATCAGGACAAAGCTTCTGCCGATCCGTCTTTTTCCGGATATGGTACGAGCCCTGTCAGAAAAGAAAAGTGACAAAAATAATCTTTCAGCATTTCAGACGCTGATCGTATCTACAGCTACCCGTGTGGGAATGGGAAACCTGGTCGGTGTGGTAGCTGCGATCTCGGCAGGAGGTGCAGGAGCGGTATTCTGGATGTGGATCACGGCGCTGATCGGTTCCTCCACTGCTTTTATCGAAGCGACCCTGGCACAGCTCTATAAAGAAAAGGATCCTCTATATGGTGGCTACAGGGGCGGTCCTGCCTACTATATCCACCGCTACTGGGAAGAAAAACAGGGCAGAAAACGAAAAAAGGTTCTGCTTTCCGTTCTGTTTGCCATTTCCGGCCTGATCTGCTGGTGTGGGATCAGTCAGGTTATCAGCAATTCCGTCACGGCGTCTTTCAAAAATGCTTTTGATATTCCGCCGCTGTATACTACCATCGTGCTGGTAGTGATCGCAGCTGTGATCGTGCTTCGGAAGAATGCAACGGTTAAAGTTCTGGATCTTCTGGTGCCGGTGATGGCAGTGCTTTATTTTGTGATCACGCTGTTTATTATATTTACAAATCTTGGAAGTATGCCGGGAGTATTTAAACGGATTTTTGAAGAAGCTTTCGGATTTCGTCAGGCTGTTGCCGGCGGATTTGGCGTCGTGCTGATGAACGGAGTAAAAAGAGGCCTTTTTTCCAATGAGGCGGGAAGCGGCTCCGCTCCCTGTGCAGCAGCGGCAGCAGAATGTGACAGTCCGGTAAAAGCCGGATTTGTCCAGGCCCTGGGTGTATTTGTGGATACGATCGTGATCTGCAGCTGTACAGCTATGATCATGCTTCTGGCCCCGGAAGATCTGGTACAGGGACTTTCCGGAATGGAACTTCTTCAGACTGCCATGCATTATCATATGGGGCAGTTTGGAGTGATCTTTATTGCTGCAACACTGTTTATGTTCAGCTTTTCCACATTCCTGGGAATCCTGTTTTATGCAAGAGGCAATGTGGCTTATCTTTTTGGTGATAACTGGGGTTCACAGACAGGATATAAGGTGCTGGCACTGGTGATGCTGTTTATCGGTGGGATCGCGGCTTACACATTTGTATGGGATCTGGGAGATGTAGGAATCGGCCTGATGACGATCTTTAATATTTTCATGCTGTATCCTCTTGGGGAAAAAGCACTGAAAGAGCTGAAGATCTATGAAGCGGAAAAGAAGAAAAAATAAAACTGTTTACAGACCTTGAGAGCATATGGTAATATCAGGGTAAAGCGCTAAAAGATTAAAGAGTTCTGACAGCCGGAAGGAGTCAGACTCTGTGAAATATCAACGGTAAGTTGGATCAAGAGGAGGATATGAAAGATGTATATTACATGTCTGGACGTAGAAGGTGTACTGGTACCGGAGATCTGGATCGCATTTGCAGAGGCAAGCGGAATCCCGGAGCTCAAGAGAACAACCCGTGATGAGCCGGATTATGATAAGCTGATGAACTGGAGACTTGGAATTCTGAAAGAGCATGGTCTGGGATTGAAAGAGATCCAGGAGACTATTGCAAAGATCGATCCCCTTCCGGGAGCAAAGGAATTTCTGGATGAGCTGAGATCTTTTTCCCAGGTGATACTGATCAGTGATACCTTTACACAGTTTGCAACTCCGCTGATGGAGAAGCTTGGACGGCCGACACTTTTCTGTAATTCCCTGGAAGTAGCAGAGAACGGAGAGATCACAGGCTTTAAGATGCGCTGTGAGAAATCCAAGCTGACAACTGTGAAGGCACTGCAGTCCATGGGATTTGAGACTATCGCAAGCGGAGATTCCTACAATGATCTCGGAATGATCCAGGCAAGCAAAGCAGGCTTCCTCTTCCGCAGTACAGAACAGATCCGTGCAGATCATCCGGAAATTCCTGCTTACGAAGAGTACGATGAACTTCTTGCAGCGATCAGGAAAGCAATGAAATGAAGAAGGGAAAGTCGGAATGATCAACGAAAGAATTGTGATCGAAGAAAAAACAAAGGACTATAATGAGGCATGGATAGAGACCTATTTCTGGCAGGAGTCGGAAGAACTCTATCCGGGGCAGAAGCGTCCGGTCATAGTGATCTGTCCGGGCGGAGCTTATGGCATGACTTCAGACAGAGAGGCAGAAGCCATTGCTGTCCGGTTTATGGGAATGGGCTATCACGCAGTGGTGCTTCGTTACAGTGTGGCACCTGCCAGATATCCGGTGGCCCTCCGTCAGCTGGCAAAAACAGTAGCTCTTCTCAGAGAGAACAGCGATAAGTGGCATATTGAAAAGAATAAGATCATTGTGTCCGGTTTTTCGGCAGGTGGCCATCTGGCAGCTTCTCTGGGAGTATTCTGGAATACGGAGGAACTTGCCGGGATCACGGGAATGGAAAACGAGAGGATCCGTCCCAATGGCATGATCCTGAATTATCCGGTGATCACTTCAGGGGAAGTTGGTCATGAAGAAAGCTTTCGAAATCTTCTGGGAGATCGTTATGAGGAGCTGAAAGATCGGATGTCTCTGGAATTTCAGGTTACGGAAGATACACCCAGAACCTTTATCTGGCATACCTTTGAGGATCAGACGGTGCTGCTGGATAATACACTTCTCTTTGTTCAGGCACTCTATAAAAAGGGCATTCCAGTGGAGTATCATGTTTTTCCGCAGGGACCCCATGGGATCGGCCTGGCAAATGAGCTGACTGCCAACGAAAACGGCAGAGGGATCGCAAGAGCCTGTGAACCATGGAGTGAGCTTGCAGGAAAATGGCTGAACCGAGAATTCCCATGGTGGAACGGGGCAAAGATCGAAAGATAATACGAGACTGCTGTGTCGGATAAAATATCCTTTTTACCGGGAAACCGGTAGAGAGGGTATTTTTTATGATTGTGATGCATGTGATGACTGCTGTATTTGTCGGCTGTTTTGTCTGGCTCATCTGATGATAAAAGCTTTGCAGGGCTTTGGTGTGGATCTGGATCAACATTCACATTGCAGAAAGAAAGGAATTTTGATAATTATGGATAAAAATCAGATTTTTATTACCAGTGGTACGGAATATAAAAGAATGACAAAGGAGCTTCTGGAAAAAGCGGATCTTCAGTCCCATATCGGGGACAGAAAGAAAAAAATCGGGATCAAGCCGAATCTGGTTTCTCCTTCAGAGGCTTCCTGGGGTGCAACGACTCATCCGGAAGTGGTTGCAGGAATTATCGAGTATCTGAAGGAGCATGGCTTCCGGGATATGGTGATGCTGGAGGGATCTTGGGTAGGAGATAAGACAAGGGAGGCCTTTGAGACCTGTGGCTTTGACAGGCTTGAGGAAGAGTATCAGGTGCCGTTCTGGGATATGCAGAAGGATAAGGGTATTTCTGTGGACTGCGGTGGAATGGAGCTGAATGTCTGTGAGCGGGTAAAGGAGATTGATTTTCTGATCAATGTGCCGGTTTTGAAAGGCCATTGTCAGACAAAGATCACCTGTGCCCTTAAGAATATGAAGGGGTTGATCCCAAATAAGGAAAAGAGACGGTTTCATTCTCTGGGGCTTCATAAACCCATTGCTCATCTGAATATGGGGATACAGCAGGACTTTATTGTTGTGGATAATATCTGCGGGGATCTGGATTTTGAAGATGGCGGAAATCCTGTTGTGATGAACCGGGTGATTGCTGCCTGTGATCCGGTTCTTGTGGATGCATATGTGTGTCAGATGATGCATTATGAGGTAGCTGAGGTTCCTTATGTGAAGCTGGCAGGTGAGCTTGGAGTGGGCTGTTCAGATATTTCAAAAGCAGATGTCAGATTTCTGGAGGATGGTGCGGATCAGAGGATGCCGGTATCCAGAAAGGTTGTGGAGCTTGCGGATGCCGTGGAGGAAGTGGAATCCTGCAGTGCCTGCTACGGGTATCTGATCCCGGCATTGGAGATGCTGAAGGAAGAGGGGCTTTTTGAGAAGCTGGATGAAAAGATCTGCATCGGACAGGGGTATCGTGGTAAGACGGGAGTGCTTGGTGTGGGACACTGTACCTGTAAGTTTCAGAATTATGTGGAGGGGTGTCCGCCGTTGGAGGGGGATATATATGAGTTTTTGAAAGAGTATATTGGTGAACGGACGCCAGGGAAGTGGCAGTCCTCCGGGCCGGACTCCGTCGGGGGATGCTGCTAAGGTTCCGTGAGCCGGCTAAAACCATTGCGGAAGGGCCCAGAACTCGCCTTCGGCTCAAACAGCTGGGACCTTCCGCAATAACGCCGTCTCCCGCAACCTAACCATCATCACCCCTCCTCCGTAGCAGCCCGGAGGACTGTCACTTCCCCGGCTGACGTCTCAGCCGGAGAGGTGGAAGCGGACGCGTGGTGTCCTGTCCTTACGTTTTGATGAGTTGAGCGTCCGCAGTTGGAGGTGTGGGAAGGATAGCGTCTGGTCAATAAATATTTTGGTGTTGTTCAATGTGTTGGAATGGTGGGAAGGATACGTCTTCTTGTTGAAAGGTGTTATGCCGATGAGATCGGCACAGCCTGGCGTTTTAAACAAACGCAGAATCCATCGCCCTGTCAGTAACGTAACATGACCAAAACGTACGATTTCTAGCGGGGCCTGAGGGAAGGGGTGCAGGGGAGGGGAAACGGCCTTTCGCAACTACGAGTGCTTCCCCTCCCTTGCGGTTTCACTTACGCTTCCAAAGCGTAAAAACATTTTTCAGAAAAAATTTTCAGAAAAAAAGAATCCTAAAGACATCTCTTTACAATCTCAATAATCTGCTCCATAGAAAACCGGCTGCTGTCAATACAGAGATCATACTGTGTCATATCCAGCCATTTGCTGTCTGTAAAGTATTCATAGTAAGCCTTTCTCTCTTTATCCATTTTTTTGACCAGCTTCCGTGCGCTGGCTTCTTCTCTGCCGGTACGGCGTATCACATTCTGAATTCTTTCCTCAAAAGGTGCATGGATAAAAAGTTTAAGTGATTTATCCTTCAGGATATTGGTCGCACAGCGGCCGACAATTACGCAGTCCTCTCTCTGCGGAAGGGACAGGATGATCTTTCTCTGGAGATCATAGAGCACATCGTTCATTGGTACAAAAGAGAAATTATCTGTAAACTGTAGCTCACTGTCAACGGGAAATACCCACTGACTGGCTTTTTTCTCGTCTACCTTTGCCAGGGTGTCGAAGGGGATATTGTTTTTCTTGGCAGCCATGTCGATCAGTTCTTTATCATAAAAACCGATGTCCAGGTTTTCAGCCAGAGTCTTGCCGATAAGGCGTCCGTTGCTTCCAAACATACGATTGATGGTGATAATACGTTTTGCCATAAAGATACCTCCTTTATTTCGGACCGGAAGCAGGAATATCTGATTTCCGGTAGTTTTTCTTACTTCTTTTATAACATATTTCAGTAAAAAATACCAGAAAATAATATATAATTTTTAAAATAATATTTAATATATACAAAAAATAATGACAGCAGACAGAAAATATAATTAATTATTTGTATTTGTATATGAAAAACAGGATGCCTTTTTCACCGGGTTTTCACAGATCACACAAAGTCTTTATGCATTTTTCTTTTAAAGTATTTTTAAAACAGAGAGAACATACACAGCATATTTTGAGGTTAAGGAAAATGAAACGACGGCGTAAAAGGCTTATGGTGATCATCCCGGTGGCGGCTGTCTGTGTGGCAGGTGCGGGAACTGTGGGATATTTTAAAGTGGCGTATACGAAGCCGGCGCAGAAAACAGCAGCGAAAACACAATCGGCGGAGGCGAAAAAAGGGAACCTTTCCAAGACAATTGTGAGTACCGGTAATCTGGACCTGGCAGAAAATGCGCTTACAGAGCTCCTGATGGAACGCTTTGAGCAGGACGAAGACGCTTTTTCCATTGTGGATCAGTCAGAGATCATGGAAGCCATGTTCGGTGTCACCAACACCATGTCTCTGATGATCAGAACAAATCGCGTTTTTTTATCTGGAAATCCGCACATTGATAAGGTATAATCTATAACAGTTAGAGGAATATCTCTGCCGGGAGGACGGAACTGCCGGCAGGGAACTGCCGAGAAAGGGATGACAGTAAATTTGAACATCGTGGAGAAATGTGTTTCATGCCTGAATATAAAAGAATCTTATGATCTGGCTAGGCGCATGGAACAGGAAAAAACAAATCCGGTTCTGGGATACCGTACAGCAGGCTCCCTGGCAGAGCGAAAAACCGGAGATATGCTTTTGGAAGAAATGAAAAAAGCCGGTCTCACACAGGTAGAAAAAGATAAGATCCGTGTGGATGCATGGGAATTTAAAAAAGCTGTGATGCGTTGCCATGACAGAGAGGGAACCTGCCGGGAGATCCAGCTTGGCGCATATCAGACAGATTTTAAGACCAATGGCTTTCAGAGGTTTGATCTGGTATATCTTGGAAAGGGTACAGCTGACGAATATAAGGATATCGATGTGAAAGGAAAGCTGGTTCTTATCGAGATCAATCAGAGAGAAGAATGGTGGATCAACTACCCGGTGTATCAGGCACACCTGAAGGGTGCAGCAGCTCTGATCGCCGTACAGAGCAGAGGATACGCACAGATCGATGATACGGCTTTGAATGCACAGGATATCGCAGGACCTTCCTGTGCGCCTGCATTTTCCATGTCACGGGCAGATTTTCTTATGATCCGTCAGCTGATGGAGGAAAAAAATGAGAATGGGAATCGTGTTCCGGAGCTTTCCGTGGAATTTGATGCGGACACAGAGGTGATCAAAGACCAGTATACCTACAATATCGTTGGCAAAATCCCGGGAACCGATTCGGATTCCATGATCCTGTTAAGTGCTCACTATGATTCCTATTTTGAGGGATTTCAGGACGATAATGCGGCAGTGGCCATGATCATTGGAATTGCCAGGGCGCTGCTCCGTGGTGGCTATAAACCTCGCCATACTATTGTGGTATGTGCTCTTGCAGCAGAAGAATGGGGGATTTCCGACACAAAATATGACTGGTCCACAGGTGCTTACCGCCAGGTATTTGAGGCGAGACCGGAGTGGCAGGGGCACGTGATCGCAGATCTGAATTTTGAGCTTCCGGCTCATGCACACAGTACCAGAGATGCAGTACGATGTACCTATGAGTATGCGGATTTTGTGCGTAGCTTCGTGGATGCTGTGCAGATGCCGGAGGGGATTTATCCGGAGGGCATGACCACGTTGTATCCCATTGAAACCTGGTCTGATGATTTTACCATGGCTATTTCCGGGATCCCGTCCATGGTCAATGATTTCAGCGGTGGTCCCTTTATGGAAAATTATTATCATTCCCAATACGATAACCAGGATGTTTATGAGGAAGAGGTATACAGATTCCATCATGAATTTTATCTGAAACTTCTTCTGGCTATTGACAGCCTTGCTCTGCCGCCAATGGATTTCGGGCGGGTACTGGACCAAAGTATTAAGACCCTGGATACGGATCTGTGTATGCAGACCGGCGCCGACAGTACACTCCTTCTGAAAAAAACAGAAGAGGCAAAAAAAGCGGCTGCCATCCTTGCAGAGCAGGTACGGCACTTCAACAGCCTTCCGGAAGAAAAACGTGACTGGAAAAAAGCCGATGCCATTACCGAAAAGCTTCTCGGTGTATTCCGGAAATCCCAGGATTATCTGGTACGTCTGGACTGGGATGACAATGTGATCTTTCCGCAGCAGGCAGTGCAGAACAATCTTTATGCACTGAAGAAAGCGATGGGATATCTGGAAAAAGGAGAGATCGCCCCTGCGCTGGAGGCTTTTTACAGTATTGACAACAACTGTTATGCCTTTCAGTTTGAGCGGGAAGTCTTTTATCATTTTACGGAATATATCTTGAAGCAGTCCCCGGATCGCCTGATGTGGGGAAAGGGCAGGATCATCCATCATGAGAACCTTTATGATCTTGTGGAAAGCCTGAAGGAAAAGAAGCCGGGTGACAGTCTGGAGGCAGAAAAGCAGAGCCTCAAGGAAGCCTGGGAAAGACAGAAGCGTTATTATGCGGATGATATTGAATATCTGATCCGTGCAGTGGAAAAGCTCAGGAATCTGATCTGCGAGGTCAGTGATATGTTTGAAAAAGGAACAGAATAAAACCATATCTGGAGGAAAGAATGGAAAGCCATAATTTATACCGAGTGAAAGAAGAAGATCTGGATAAGCTGATCCGGATATTGACCGTATGTTTTTCGGAGGATCCTCTGTATCATGCACTGATCCCGGACAGGGATACCAGAGAACGGCTGATGCCGGAGCTTTTTACCTGTGATCTTACGGAGTTTTTTGAGACCTGCGAGATCTATGCAGACAGCAGTGAGCTGAACAGTATCCTGGTAGTATCCGACGGAACGGAGCATGAAGCAGCCTTACATAATCTGATGGTGGATTTTTTTGCCCTTCTGAAAACAGATGGCTATCTGATCAAAGAGGATCCAAGTCTTGCGACCCTGCGGAAATTCATCCAGGGAAAAGACTATCTGAATTCCAGCTGGACTTCCCAGCTTCATACAGCAGAAAGGCTTCATGTGATCTATCTGGCAGTGGCGCCGAAGATGCAGCATCACGGTCTTGCTGAAAAGCTGATGGATGAGGTGATCGATTATGCGGACAGGCATAAGCTGATGATCTCTCTGGAAACCCATAATCCGGCAAATGTTTCCATGTATGAGAAATTCGGATTTAAATTATACGGCATTGTACAGAAAAAAGGATTTGATCTGAAGCAGTACTGCATGATCAAACAGGCATAGGAGGAATTACGATGAAACGAAAATGGTGGCATGACAAAGTGGTATATCAGATATACCCCAAGAGCTTTTATGATTCCAACGGAGACGGGATCGGAGACATCCCGGGAATCATCAGCAAGCTTGATTATCTTAAGGAACTGGGAGCAGATATCCTCTGGCTTTCCCCAATCTATAAATCTCCCCTTGCAGACCAGGGATATGACATTGCAGATTATTATGCGATTGATCCGAGGTTTGGGACCATGGAGGATATGGATCGTCTGATCGCAGAAGCAAAAAAAAGAGAAATGTACATCCTTATGGATCTGGTGGTAAATCACTGCTCCGATGAGCATGAGTGGTTTCAGCAGGCCATTAAGGATCCGGACGGAAAGTATGGAAATTTCTTTTATATCCGGGACAAAAAGGATGATAAAGCTCCCTGCAACTGGAGAAGCTATTTCGGTGGTCTGGTATGGGAAGAGCTTCCGGGACATCCGGATAAACAGTATCTCCATGTATTCCACAAGAAGCAGCCGGATCTCAACTGGGAGAATCCTGAAGTAAGAGAGGAAGTCTACAAAAACATCCGCTGGTGGATGGAAAAAGGGCTTGGCGGATTCCGTATTGATGCCATTATCAATATCAAGAAGAAGCTTCCGTTTTCCGATTATCCTGCCGATCGTGCAGATGGGCTCTGCAGCGTCGGGAGGATGCTGGAGGAGGCAGAAGGGATTGGAGAATTTCTGGGAGAGATGGCTGAGAAGTGCTTTCATCCCTATGATGCTTTTACTGTAGGAGAGGTCTTCAATGAAAAGGAAGATGAGATCAAAGATTTTATCGGAGAAAACGGATATTTTTCATCCATGTTTGATTTTGAAGAAACCTGTTACGGAAAGAGCGAGGATGGCTGGTATGCATCCAAACCGTACCTGACTCCGGAAGAGTACAAGAAGTGTATTTTCCATACGCAGAAAAAGATTGGGGATACCGGCATGATCTCCAACATTATTGAGAATCATGATGAGCCAAGAGGTGTCTGTCACTATATTTCTCCGGAAGACCGCTGTCCGGATTCAAGGAAGCTCCTGGCAGGTGTTTATTTTCTGCTGAAGGGAATTCCGTTTATTTATCAGGGTCAGGAGATCGGTATGGAAAATATGGAGTTTACTTCTATGGATCAGATCGATGACATCAGTACCATCGATGAATACCAGGTAGCGCTCCGTGCCGGATGCAGTGAAAAAGAAGCGCTTGATGCTGCTTCCGCATTTTCCAGAGACAATGCCAGAACTCCGGTACAGTGGAGCGCAGAGAAAAATGCGGGATTTTCAGAAGGAGAGCCGTGGCTTGGGGTCAATCCCAATTATAAGGAGATCAATGTAAAGTCCCAGTTAACGGACAGTGATTCCCTCCTTTCTTTCTACAAAAAGCTGACTGCACTGAGAAAAGCTCCGGAATATAAAGAAACGCTTGTATACGGAACATTCGCTCCATATCAGGAAGAACAGAAGAATCTGATCGCATATACAAGAAACGGTGAGAAAAATCTTCTGATCCTGGGAAATATGCAGGCACAGTCACAGAAGGTATCTTTGCCGGGAGAAGTAAAAGAGGTGCTTCTGAATAATCAGAAAGCTGTGGAGATCACAGAAAAAGAGATCATTTTGAAACCGTATCAGTTTATCGTTCTGGAGACCGCTGTCTAATGCGGCGTCAGAACAGCAGAGAAAAAAACAATAGCTATTTAGCTGACAGTCTGTTAAAATAAATGTTCGGCTGAAAAAACAGCCGTAAAGAAAGAGAATGAGAATTCAGAAGGGAATAAAGTATGCTGAAGATAAAGAATTACGTAAAGGCAGAAAGCCTTGAACAGGCATATGAACTGAACCAGAAAAGAACAGCCTGTGTGCTGGGCGGTATGGTCTGGCTGAAAATGGGAAACCGGAACATCATGACAGCCATTGATCTGTCAGGTCTTGGGCTGGATACTATTACAGAAACAGAAGAAGCATTTGTGATCGGCTGTATGACACCACTTCATGCGCTGGAAACCCACAAAGAGCTGAATGCCTATACAAACAGTGCTATCCGTGAAAGTGTACGGCACATTGTGGGTGTGCAGTTTCGAAACTGTGCCACAGTGGGCGGAAGTATTTTCGGAAGATTCGGATTTTCCGATGTACTGACCATGTTTCTGGCACTGGATACCTGGGTGGAGCTGTACAATGGCGGAACTATTCCGCTGGCACAGTTTGCATCCATGGAAAAGGATAACGATATCCTGGTAAATATCATTGTAAAAAAACAGCCGCTGAACAGTGTGTACTTAAGTCAGCGGAACAATTCCACAGATTTTCCTGTGCTCACCTGTGCGGCCGCTCTTATTGACGGAAAAGCAAGAACTGTCATTGGGGCCAGACCCGGAAAAGCAATGATCGTGGAAGATGAAGAGGAAATCTTAAAAGATTTTGTACAGATGAATGCACAGCAGAAAAAGGATGCAGCAGCATCTTTTGCCGCATATGCAGCGGAACATGTTTCTACAGACAAGAACATGCGTGCTTCAAAAGAATACAGAAGTCTTCTTGTGAAAGTCCTTACAAGAAGAGCCTGGGAAGAGATCGGAGGGAGAGCAGAATGAATATCACTTTCTGGCTGAATGGTGTAAAACGGCAGGCAGAGGTACGTCCGGATGAACTGCTTCTGGATTTCCTGCGGAAAAACAGCTGTTACAGCGTAAAACGTGGCTGTGAGACTGCAAACTGTGGTCTCTGTACTGTGCTGATGGATGAACGTCCGGTACTGTCCTGCTCCATGCTGGCTGCCCGCGCAGACGGGAAACGGATCGTGACTCTGGAGGGAATGCAGGAGGAAGCAAAGGAATTCGGCGCTTTTATGGCAAATGAGGGAGCAGAGCAGTGTGGCTTCTGCAATCCGGGATTTATCATGAATGTATTTGCCATGTTAAAGGAACTGGAAGATCCCACAGAAGAGGATATCCTGGAGTATCTTTCCGGAAATCTGTGCCGTTGCTCGGGATTTGTGGGACAGACCAGAAGTATCCTGAAATTTCTCGACTATAAAAAAGGACAGGAGGAAGGAAAATGAAATACGTAAACAAGCCGGTGCCAAAAACAGATGCAATGTCGCTGGTAACCGGAAAACCGGTCTACACCGATGATCTCGCACCTTCTGACTGCCTGATCGTCAAGATCTTAAGAAGTCCTCATGCCAATGCCTGGGTGGAAGAGATCAAGACAGATGCTGCAAAGAAGATCGAGGGGATTGCCTGTGTTCTGACCTATGAGGATGTTTCCCACAAAAGATTTACCCTGGCCGGGCAGACAGCGCCGGAGATCAGTCCATGGGATCGCTATATCATAGATAAGCATGTGCGTTTTGTAGGGGATCCGGTTGCCATCGTAGCCGGTGAGACAGAAGAGGCAGTAGATAAAGCCTTGAAACGCATTAAGGTAAAATATCGTGTGGAGGAAGCAGTTCTGGATATCCACACAGCCAAGGATAATCCCATTCTGGTGCACCCGGAGGATGACTGGTATATGCCGATCCCGGTTGGCGGAGATAATAAGCGTAATCTCTGTTCCTCCAATGTAGAAGAAGTGGGTGATGTGGATGCCATGCTGGAAAAATGTGCGTATAAAGTAGACCAGGTTTACCACACAAAGGCAAATCAGCAGACCATGATGGAGACCTTCCGTACCTACTGTTATATGGACCATTTTCAGAGACTGACGGTGGTTTCTTCCACCCAGATCCCGTTTCATATCCGAAGGATCGTAGGAAATGCGCTGAACATTCCGTCTTCCAAAGTTCGTGTGATCAAGCCTCGTATCGGCGGGGGCTTTGGTGCAAAACAGTCTTCTGTCAGTGAGGTTTTCCCGGCACTGGTAACATGGGTTACCGGGCGTCCGTCCAAGATCGTTTTTTCCAGAAAGGAATCCATGATCGCGTCTTCTCCGCGTCATGAGATGGAAGTCCATATCCGTATGGGTGCAGACGAAAACGGTATTGTAAAGGCGATCGATCTTTATACTCTTTCCAACACCGGTGCCTATGGAGAGCATGGGCCTACAACCGTAGGACTTTCAGGCCATAAATCCATTGCGCTGTATCGTCATACGGAAGCCTACCGTTTTGCCTATGATGTTGTTTACACCAATATGCAGGCAGCTGGCGCTTATCGTGGCTATGGTGCCACACAGGGTATTTTTGCTGTGGAGTCCGCAGCAGATGAGCTGGCTCATAAGATGGGGATGGATCCGGTAAAATTCCGCGAGCTGAACATGCCTATGGAGGGAGAGGCACTTCCGGGATATCCGGATGTACCGATCAACGGCAGCTGTACCATGGATAAATGCCTCGCCCGTGCAAAGGAAATGATCGGATGGGATGAGAAATATCCGTTCCGTGATATGGGTAACGGCAAAGTACGGGGTGTCGGTATCGCTATGGCCATGCAGGGCTCATCTATTGCAGGGATCGATGTCGGTGGAGCAGACATTAAATTAAATGAGGATGGTTCCTATACCCTGGCACTTGGATGTTCTGATATGGGAACCGGCTGTGATACCATTCTTGCTCAGATGGCAGCAGACTGTCTGGATACAGATATGAAAAATATCGTGGTATTCAGTGTGGATACAGATATTTCTCCCTATGATTCCGGTTCTTATGCATCTTCCACAACCTATGCAACCGGAAATGCCGTGATCCAGGCTTGCGGAGAACTCAGAAAGAGAATCCACGCTTTTGGCGCACAGATGCTTGGAGTATCTGCAGAGGATTCTGATTTTGACGGAGAAAAAGTCCGCACAGAAGACGGAAAAGAGGTAACGCTGCAGCAGATCGCAGGAAAAGCGACCTGTGGAGTCTGCAGTGAGCTTCAGGTTGTAAAAGAATATTCTTCTCCGATCTCTCCGCCACCGTTTATGGTAGGTGCCGCTGAAGTGGAGGTCGATAAAGAGACCGGACAGATCGATGTCATTGATTATGTGGGCGTGATCGACTGTGGAACTCCGATCAATCCAAATCTTGCCAGAGTGCAGGCAGAAGGCGGTATCGGTCAGGGAATCGGAATGGTTCTGTATGAGGATGTGCAGTATACAGATAAGGGAAAGATCCGTAACAATTCTTTTATGCAGTATAAGATCCCCAACCGTATGGATATTCCGAAGGTGCGGATCGAGTTTGAGAGCAGCTACGAGAAGACAGGTCCTTTTGGTGCAAAATCCATTGGTGAACTTGTGATCGATACACCTTGTCCGGCTATTGCCAATGCGGTTTATAATGCAACAGGTGTACGTGTCAGAGAGCTCCCGATCACTCCGGAAAAAGTTGCGATGGGAATTCTTGAGCAGGAAGCCGGAGAGAAGAAATGAATATGGTGATCAAATGTCTGCTGGCAGCTTTATGGCTGCTGGCAGTTCCGTGGGCGGCCGGAGGGGTAGTTCTCTGTAAAAGTAAAAAAAGTTCGATGGGAATGAACCTTCTTGCAGGATATCTTATGATGTTTTCCTTTGCAGAGATTTTGGCGCTGGCGGCAATCTGGGCTAAACTGCCATTGCATGTCCTGAAATACAGTCTTGCCGCTGTAATGGCATCAGCTGCTGTTTTGGGGATTGTCCTGGCACTGGTAAAACGGAATGGTTTTACGGGAAATGGTGAGAAGACGGGCAAAATGTCTTTTTATTTTGTTGTAGCTGCAATACTGATCTTACTCCAGCTTGTGGCTGCTTCATTTTTGGCTCATATGGATGCGGATGACGCTTTTTATGTGGCAACAGCTACAACATCTGTCCATACGGATACCGTTTTTTCCATTAATCCGTATACCGGATATTCCTATACACGATTACCAAGCAGGTATGTTTTGTCGCCGTTTCCGATATTTCTTGCAGTGATCAGTTCTCTTGTAGGACTTCATCCGGCAATTGTGGCGCATGTGATATTTCCTGTAGTCTTTATTTTTATGGCATATCTGGTTCTGTATCAGTATGCGAAACGGTGGTTTCCGGAGGATGAACATGCGAGGGGGATCTTTATGATCTTTTGTGCGGTACTGATCTGGTTTTCGGCATATTCCGTTTATAATTCTGAGAATTTTCAGATGATCCGTATCTGGCAGGGAAAAGCATGCCTGGCATCGGTTTTTCTACCTCTGCTTCTATATCTTGGCATAGGTATCATTCTGGAAAAAGAACAGGAATATTCATGGCTGCTGCTTTTACTGGCAGATATTTCTTGCTGCCTCCTTTCTTCCATGGGAATTATTCTGGCCTGTATGATGCTGGTGATCCTTCTGATCATGGGACTGGTACGGTTTCACAGTCTGCAGAAAGCAGCATGTACGGCTTTGTGCTGTCTGCCGTCGCTGCTTCTTGGACTTGTGTATATTATGATCCGATAGGAGAAAATAATGAAAGAAATAATTGCATGGACAGTTAATGTGTGGAGGATGTACTGGGGAAATGGCTGGATACCGTATCTTCTGGCTCTTGGCGGAGCATGTGCACTGATTTTTGGGAAAAAGAAAAAAAACAGTCTCAGTCTGGTTTTATATTCCGTTTTTCTTCTGGTATTGTTTTTCTGTCCGTTTTCCGGACGGGTGATTATGAAATGTATAGGAAAAATCGTGTACTGGCGTGTTTTGTGGCTTTTACCTACGGTTCCGCTGATCGCAGGCGGTTTTACAGAGCTTGTCCGAAGAAGTCGCAACCGGATCGTGCAGGTGATCCTGGTGCTGGTTTTGACAGGAGTTATTGCTGCTTCTGGGACCGGAATGATAAAAGCAGGAAATTTCGAAAGAGTTTATAACCGCCAGCAGGTACCGGATCAGATCGCAATGATCTGTAACCGGATCAATGAGGACAGAGAAGGAAAGGAAGTGCGGATCGCCGCAGATGAATATACGGCATCCTATATCCGGGTGTATGATCCTTCCCTGAAAATGGCCTACGGACGCAGAGGGGATGGTGCTGTAGGTAAGAAGGCAAGAGTTCTGTATAAACAGATCACTTCGGAAGTCCCCGATGGAAAAAAGACTTCCAGCCTGGCAGATGCCGTTCACTGTACATATGTGGTGATGGTACCTCCGGATGAAAATTTTGTTCTGGATATGGTGGCCGGCGGCTACCAGGTTCTGGATACGGTAAGTCCGTATTATATATTTTCGTGTGATAAATATAAATGAATATGTTTCTGGTACAGTTTACTTCAGAATCTGTACCGGAAATAATATGAAATGTGTGATGAATGTACACTGTTTAAAAAAATCTTTACAATTTTATGTTTATGTGCTACAATCAAAGACAGTGTAAGCCAACTTTGATAATTTCATACCTGATTTAGAAGTTATGTTTTTCATTATGCACCTGTAGCTCAGTGGATAGAGCAGTGGTTTCCGGTACCATGTGCGGGGGTTCGATTCCCTTCAGGTGTGTTACCCGGAACAGTGGGAATTGTTCCGGCGTGTTGTTATGATAAGGAGGACAAGAACTTGGATGATTTCAGAGAATGGTTATCAGATAACCTTCGCTATTTTATGTTAGGCGGAGCCATTCTGGTGATCGTGCTTGTTCTGATCTTTGGCGTCCGCGCCTGTGTTGGAGGTAAGAAGGGGAATTCCAATAAAGATCAGACAACAGCCCAAAGTAACCAGGAAAATGATCCTTCTTCTCCGGCAAATGATGGGGAGACAGACGAGAAGAAAGACGCCAGTTCCGCGGCAGATACGGATGCGGAGACAACCATGGAAAAAGCCAGCACGGAAGTAACCGAGCTGATTCAGAGCTATTATAAAGCTTTTGGGGAAAAAGACATTGCAACACTTAAGACGATTGAGGACGGATTTACGCCGGCTGACGAGTCGCAGATTAATTCAAGGGATTATATTGATGGGTATGAGGTACAGAATGTTTACGCTAAGAAGGGACTGACGGACGATTCGTATGTCGTTTATGTAGTCTTTAATTATATCTGTACTGGAATTGAGACTCCGGTTCCGGCACTGAGCCAGTTTTATGTGGAGACGGGCAGTGACGGCAATCTGAAGATCAAAGGTGGTGCTGATGACGATGCAGATATCAGTGCCTATGTGAAAAAACTGGAATCTGAGAAGGATGTGCAGGAGCTTATCACAAAGGTAAAGACGGACTATGAAGTTGCGCAGGAGAGTGATCCCTCTCTGGCAGAATTCCTTCAGGGCCTTGGTGAAGATGCCAGTGCTTCCGCAGATGCAGGAACAATGCTTACAGTTACAGAGGATTGTAATGTTCGTGCTTCCGCAGATTCAGAGGGTGAGGTTATCGGTGGTTTTTCTGCAGGAACGGAAGTTGAAAAGAAAGGGCAGGAAGGCGACTGGATACAGGTTGATTATGATGGACAGACCGGTTATGTCTATAGTGGTCTGTTAGAATAATAAGGGTTAATAAAATGCAGGTTCCGGAAGAACCTGCATTTTTGTTGCCCTGATATAACGAAAGATCATTTTTTGAGTGAACCGTCTGCTGCCAATGAGTATTTTTTTCCATTTACGGTGATGGTTCCGGTCTGCATGATTCCGTCTTCGTCCAGATAATAACGTTTTTTGCCTAGGGTGATCCAGCCGGTCTGCATGATTCCGTCCTTGTTGAAATAATAACGATGACCATCTGTGTCGGTAAGCCATCCGGTATAGGCGGTTCCGTCAACCATAAATTTCCAGTTGGTGCCATCCGGTGTCCAGACTCCGTTTTCTGCCTCCGGCGAAACCTTTTCTGTTTCGGGAATCTCTGTGGAAACAGGAGACGGTGTGGCGGAAGGTGAGGGAGCGCCGGAAGATATCGATGCATCTGTATGGTGATCGCGATCTGAACTTGGTTCAATAGTCGAAATATCGCTGGTATTTATGGAAACTACGGAAGTACTGCTGCTTTCAAAAGGACCGGCCGATGACTGGGTAAAGAGAATACCGCAGATCAGACACAGGAAAACAGCGACAAAGATCAGCAGCCGGTTCATACGTGGAGTATGCTCTGACATGTTTTTCCTCCTGATATTTAAGTATATTTCTGTTTATCATACAATAATGAGAAAGAAAATACAAGAAAAATAACCGGTTGCGAACACGTGGGAAAAAATATATAATAGAACAATGGACGAAAAAATCAGAATCAATAAATATTTAAGCGATATAGGAGTCTGCTCAAGAAGAGAGGCAGACCGACTGACAGAAGCGGGGAGAGTTACTGCTAATGGAGAACTGGTTTCCACAGGAATGAAGATCCTTCCGGATGCGGAGATCTGTATTGACGGAAAGCCTGTAAAAAAACAGGAAAAAAAGATCCTGCTTCTTTTTCATAAACCAAAAGGTATTGTCTGCAGCACCAGACAACAGCGGAATGAGATGACAGTAACAGAATATCTGGATTATCCGGTGCGGATCTATCCCATAGGACGGCTGGATAAAGATTCCGAAGGACTGCTTCTCCTTACCAATGAAGGAGATCTGGTGAACCGTATCATGAAGGCGGGGAACTACCATGAAAAGGAATATCAGGTGACCGTGAATAAACCGGTGACAGAAGAATTTATCCGTGGTATGGGCGGCGGAGTGCCGATCCTTGATACGGTCACACGTCCCTGCAAGGTTACAAAAACAGGGAAAAACAGTTTTCGTATCATCCTTACCCAGGGTCTGAACCGCCAGATCCGTCGTATGTGTGAATATTTCGGATATAAAGTCGTAACACTGAAACGTGTTCGGATCATGAATCTGTATATTAATGGCCTGGAAGAGGGGAAATATCGTGAGATCCGGCCGGAAGAACGAAAAGAACTGGAGGAGATGCTTTCCTCCGAAAAATCAGAAAAAAGGACGGGAGGAAGCCATGAACGAATCATCCATAAAAAAAATGAAGGAGCTGGGAGAAAAGCTCCGGGAAGCGTCCAGGGCCTATTATCAGGAAGACAGGGAGATCATGTCCAACGTGGAGTACGACGCCCTGTACGACACTCTGAGCGCACTGGAGAAAGAAACAGGGATCGTTCTGGCAGACAGTCCAACCGTTAATGTAGGATATGAGGCAGTGGAGCAGCTCCCCAAGGAGGAACATGAGAGACCGATGCTGTCTCTGGATAAGACCAAAGAGAGAGAAGCTTTGAGAGAGTTTATCGGGGAACATCCTACACTTTTATCCTGGAAGCTGGATGGCTTAACGATCGTGCTTACCTATGAAAACGGAGAGCTTATAAAGGCAGTTACCAGAGGAAATGGTATTGTGGGAGAGGTTATTACCAATAATGCCAGAGTATTTAAGAACATACCTCTGAAAATTTCTTTTAAAGGGAGACTGGTACTTCGCGGAGAAGCCATCATTACCTATTCGGATTTTGAAAAGATCAACGAAACTATCGGAGATGCAGATGCCAAATACAAAAATCCCAGAAATCTCTGCAGTGGTTCTGTCCGCCAGCTGAATAACGAAATTACAGCGAAGAGAAACGTTCGGTTTTATGCTTTTTCTTTAGTGAGTGCGGAAGGCGTAGATTTCCGGAATTCCAGGGAGGTGCAGTTCCGGTGGCTGAATGAACAGGGCTTTGAGGTTGTGGAATATCGAAAAGTCACAGCTGAAACTCTGGATGAAGCGATGGATTACTTTGCGGAAGCAGTTACGACCAATGATTTTCCGTCAGATGGGCTTGTGGCATTGTATGATGATATTGCTTACGGAGAATCTCTGGGAACTACGGCCAAGTTTCCAAGGAACGCCATGGCATTTAAATGGGCCGATGAGATGCGTGATACGAGACTTCTGGAGATTGAGTGGAGCCCGTCCAGGACCGGACTGATCAATCCGGTAGCAATTTTTGAGCCGGTGGAACTGGAAGGAACCACAGTGAGCAGGGCCAGTGTGCATAACATCAGTATCATGAAGGAACTGAAGCTGGGGATTGGAGATACCATTCGTGTATACAAAGCAAATATGATCATTCCTCAGATCGCGGAAAATCTGACCGGAAGCGGTAATGCACCGATCCCGCATACCTGCCCGGCCTGCGGACAGGAAACGGTAGTGAAGAAAGAAAACGATGTGGAATGTCTTTTCTGCGTCAATCCGGAGTGCCCGGCCAAGAAAATCAAATCCTTTGGGCTTTTTACAAGCAGGGATGCCATGAATATCGACGGACTTTCCGAGGCAACACTGGAGAAATTTATTGCCAGGGGATTTATCCATGACTTTGGCGATATTTTTGAGATCAGCCGGTATAAAGATGAGATCGTGGAAATGGAAGGCTTTGGGCAGAAATCCTATGATAATCTTATGGAAAGTCTGGAACGGGCGAAAGAGACTACACTTCCAAGAGTGATCTACAGTCTTGGGATCGCAAATATCGGTCTGGCTAATGCAAAAGTGATCTGCCGCCATTTTGACAATGATCTGGACAGGATACGTCATGCCAGTCTGGAAGAGGTCAGTGATATTGATACCATCGGGCCGGTCATTGCCGGAAATCTGGTAGCTTATTTTAGGGATGAGGATAATGATCGCCGCCTGGATCATCTGATGAGCTTTCTTCATATTCAGGAGGACAGTCCCAAACAGGAACAGATCTTTGAAGGAATGAATTTTGTGATCACAGGAAGTCTGGTGCACTTTGAAAATCGAAGTGAGGCCAAAGAGCTGATCGAATCCCTGGGAGGCAAGGTTACCGGTTCAGTTACCAAAAAGACCAATTATCTGATCAATAACGACATCCAGTCCAATTCATCCAAAAACAAAAAGGCAAGAGAACTGGGGATTCCGATCCTTTCAGAAGAAGATTTTCGGAAACTTGCCGGAGTGCAGTAAAGGCCGTACAGACTGGAGATACTTTTTATCTGAAGAAAAAAGCCGAGCGGCTCCTTTATAAGAGACGCTTTATATATAAGGAGGGCAAACAATGCCGATCAAAACACAGGGGGATCTTCCGGTAAAGGAGATCCTGGAGAGAGAAAATATATTTGTAATGGACGAAAAACGTGCCATGCACCAGGATATCCGTCCGATCCATATTCTGATCCTGAATCTGATGCCGCTGAAAGAAGAAACAGAGCTGCAGCTTCTGCGTTCTCTTTCCAATACACCGCTGCAGGTGGATGTGACATTTATGGCTGTGGAGAGCCATGAAGCCAAGAATACATCTCTCAGCCATCTGAACAAGTTTTATGAAACATTCACCGATATAAAGAAACGTAAATTTGATGGAATGATCATCACAGGAGCACCGGTGGAGCAGATGCCTTTTGAGGAAGTGGATTACTGGAATGAGCTGACTGAGATCATGGATTGGACTGAGAAGCATGTGACTTCCACGATCTTTCTCTGTTGGGCAGCGCAGGCCAGTCTTTATCATTTTTATGGCCTGGAGAAAAAACCTCTGGATAAGAAAATGTTCGGACTTTTCCAGCACAGGGTACTGAACCGTAAGATCCCTCTGGTCCGGGGCTTTGATGATGTATTTCTTGCGCCGCATTCCAGACACACAGAAGTTCCTATTGCAGATATCCATGCATGCAAAGACCTTACGGTCCTGGCGGAAAGCGAAGAGGCTGGTCTGTTCCTTGCAATGGCAGAGGGAGGACGTAAAATCTTTGTTATGGGACATCCGGAATACGACCGCGTGACTTTGGATGGCGAATATAAGAGAGACCTTGCCAAGGGTCTGCCTATTGAAATCCCGAAGAACTATTACAAAGATGACGATCCAAACAACAAACCACTCCTTACCTGGAGGGCCCATGCCAACAACCTGTATACGAACTGGTTGAATTATTACGTATACCAGAGTACTCCGTATGACCTGTACGGGACACCGGATTTCAGGGAAATTTAAGGAATATGAAACCCGCATGGTTGAGCCATTTCCCGAGATTTGACACAAAAAAGTCCGAGGGCGAATAACTTCACGTAAGTTACCGTAATTTCACGTAAGTTTTTACAAAAATGGGGTAAAAATGGCGTAAAGAACAAGAAAAAATGGCGTAGAGAAAATCCTACATATACGATGGAACCTTTTCAGCAAATAACCCATCTGTCGTAGTATATGAGAGACGAATTTCAAGGCTCATGATAAGTCGAGACTGTAGAGGTACAGTTTGCGGACAAGTCATGAGCCTTTTTTTACTTTTTATTCTGAACTTTTATGCCAAATTTTCATATCGTTTATCTGTTATTTATCCAGTATTCACATCTTCACCGGGACTTGCATATATAGCTGCCCTGTGAGTACGTATTTGATCTGTAAAGGGATTGAAAGCGTTAAGACGAGGATTTGTTCGCTTGAAAAATAAAAACGGATTATAGGACGAATTACAAGGCCGAAAAAAGAGCAGATCCCCGATTTAGGAATCTGCCCCTCTATGAAAAGACTAAAGAGAGTTCTTTTTATTTACAGTTTGTTTGATATTGGTAATAATGAAGCCGTTTTTGTTATTGGCTTTTTTTAAATATATTTTGTATGTTCCCATATACCCATAGTTTTTCTTGGTCATCCAATTATAAAAGTAAAGATTATATGTTACTTCGTATGTCTTGGAACCTGTTTTCATGATCTTTTTTACGACACCATTTGGAGAATCTTCGCCCCAGTTACCGCCAGTATAAACAATCTTACCATTCTTATTACAAAGCAAGTAAGAAGGATTTCTAGGGATACCATATTTTGTAAATTTCGTAAATTTTACGGTAGAAGTATTGAAGTAAAGCTTCAGTTGTGGCTGAATTTTTTTCTTTACGTAAGAAATATTTTTCTCCCACAAATTGTAATTTTTCATAGTTACCATGGTTGTTCTGGCGTAATCATCGAATTTGAAATATTGCCTTCTACCACAACAGTAAGCAAAATAACTGTCAAATCCTTCTAACATCTTAGTAACCGATTTGCGGTATGTTTTTGTTACGTCTTTTCTGGTGGCTGCTGATGCTGAGATCGGGAGTGAGAAGATCATGATAACAGACAAAAGAATGATAAGTGATTTTTTGAGCTTCTTTTTCATAGATGTTTCCTCCTTCAATGATTCTTGATATCATAAGAATACTGCAAATGATGAAGGAGAACAAGGTAAAAATAATTTTCTAAGTATCCACCATGTTTCCGGATACACGGCAATACCTCAGATGTTACCCAGCGTTTGAAACGTTTTGCAGATTCAAGTTTACTGCTGAGGATGAGAGAATAGAGACCGGATTCATTGATAATGGTCATTTTCTGGATTCCAGAGGGGGTGTCGTGATTCACGACGCCCTTATCTTCGACATCCACATGACGACTTAATGCATCTCTTGTATTACTATATCCCAACGCCATTGCCACATCTTTTCCCACGAACCAAGGTTCTCCATCTTTCTCAATGCAGCGCAGATTTCCGAATTCTGGATGATTAAAGATTTCGCACTGGGAAGTGGAAGAAGGGGTACAAAAACCAGATACCTGAATTAGGTATAAGGTTTTATATAATTTGCGTACCCTGCCACCAAATTTACTTATTGACCTGCACCGTCGATTTGACAGGTCAGCTTTTTATATATTATAGCATACTTACACATCTTTCCCAAACACCTCACACATCATCTTCACTCCAAGACAGAAGCCGTTTCTGAAATTCTGCTCCAACTCGTCTGTCAGAAGATTAAGGTTCTCATTCATGACCTGATCCAGAGCGGCCGCCTGATCTTCTGTGAGTTGTTCTTTAAGAACATGATAACCATGTAAAGCCTGATCCTTATGTATACGGTACTTGTCCAGGGTGTCCAGTGTGGCTGCACTTACATGTGAGTTGTAAAGCTGATCTATGATATCCATAATGCTATATTCCTCTCTAATACGATTGTTTCTATCTAGTGACAATAATATCATGTTTTCCAGATATACTCAATACAAAAGTTACTAATTAGTCACAGGAGTATATCTTATGCAGTGGATTTTACAGGACGTTCCAATAGGTAGAAATATCCAGAACATACGGATGAAAAAGAACATGACACAGGCTGAAGTCGTAGGTCAGTTACAGTTGATGGGAAGCAGTATGTCCAGAAGTACACTTGCTAATATTGAATCGGGCAGAAGAAACATAAAAGCCAGTGATCTTAAAGCATTGCAGAAATTATTTGCTGTAGACTATGAGGAATTTTTTGAGGACTAAGAGGATAAAATCTTATCTCATAGAACAAAATGAACTAAAAATATCAATACTGATATCTGGTAATAATTACCGAAAATTACGATCCGTTTTTAGACTAATTGCTGAAATATATAAATTTTCTTTACAACTTCAACTAACGGTGCTATGGTTAAAATGATTACAGAAGAAATGTGCTGTAAGCGTACCTTACAAAGTCTTGGAAAATAATTAGTAAATGTATATTCCTTCTTTGCGCTCGTTGAGAAGGTAGTGTATATGCCATGCGGGATATGCCACGTTGAGGATTATTATGCCATGTCATATAGAAGAACACCGCTTGCTAAGGTAAGCAAAAGTAAAAATAAAGTGATTGTTTGATACACAGGTATAGTGTATCTTTTTTTTACACCAAAAAATAAATTCAGAATATTTTTGAAATTAAAATCAGAAAGCACATACAGGACTACTAATACAAAAGGAAGGGAGGTAAACACTTATGATTATGAGTTTTAAAGATGCACAGAATTATAAGGAGTATGCAGATTCTACGGACGACCTGATTAAAAAGTGTGAGGATATTGTTAATAATCTTACTCCTGAAGAGGCAAATGCAAAATGTAATTGTATTATTCAGTTCGGTGATCGTATAATAACAAATAAAGAACATTACGAAGACTATGTGCGATATGTAAAAGATGCTGTAAAAGGAGCAAAACGCCAAACGGAAAGTATGAAAAATTATTATGAACGTTACAGCGTCCCTAAAGCATATATAGAGCTTGAAGAGATGAAGTATATTTATAATCAAATTTGTACTAAATCAGGAACTCCTCCACAGATGGAACAGTTAATAAGAAACACGTATGAGGAGTTTAAATATAGGAACAGTCCTAGTTTGCGAAGGAAGAAAGAAGAGGAAGAACGCAGAATAAAGCAGATGCAGGAGGATGTTAAGAAATATACCAGCCCGGACGAACCAACGGTTGGTTATGCTGAATTAATGAGACGCAAGGCAGCTGCAAATCCTCCTAAGACTTCTTTATCTCAGGATGAGATTAGACGTTTTGATATGATGAGTGAAGAATGGCTGGTGAAATGGTGTCATTTCTCATATAACTGGTATTGGGTTGTACCATGTCTGCTATTATGTATTGTGGCCAACGGAGGACTGATTGCTGCAATCGGATTAATTGTGTTTATGATATGTGGCGAGATATACTCCATGAGAGTACAGGAATACTGCGGCGTGATCTTGCCATGGTACCGGGATTCTGGAAAAACATTGGAGAAGAGGATCATTAATAAGTACATTAAGAAGTAAAAGTAATATAACAAGGGGAGAGAATAATATGGGGAAAATGTCATTTACAGAACTTCAAGAGGAAATATATACTGAAGAACTGAAAAAAATTGAAAAAGAAAGTAATGATTATTACAGTGAATATTTATCTTTAAAGCATAAAGAAGATAGTTATATAGATTGGTATATAACTGTTTCGAATGAATGTATGGATGATGTTCAAAAGAATTCACTTAATAAATATAAACTAATAAAAATGTTAGATAATATGTCTGTGGAAAATGTTGAGAATGGAGAGTTTAAAAATCTGTTAAAATTACATCAAAAAGTAAAGAATACTTTGCAAAAAAAAATAGAAGCTATAGAACATTATGAGAACATGATTGATCTCAACATTCTCCAATTAACAAGAAGGATTACATCACAAAATAGTATGTTAAAAAATATATATGGCAGTACAAAAAAGCAATGAGTGACTTTGAGCATTCGGATAAAGACTATTTATTTTTAGATACTAATATAGGATATCTTATTATTATGAGAAATTTTATAAATTTGAGAGAATGGGAACGTTCAGGAGTTTTAATAACAAATCTAAAAAATTATACGATTACAAATGAAACTGATACAGGTGGTGTTGCTGAAGAATGTTATAGGTTGTATCGAGAGAATCCAGATTGTGAAAAAAGAATATATACCATTATTTCACCAAATGATATATGTAAAAAACTTGACCCCGTCCCATTTCATAAAGTATATCTTTTACATGCTCAAACACAATTTGAATCTTATGGAAGAACAAAAAGTTTTTTAATTATAGGAATGATGATGTGAACATATTTCCAATTTTCCCAGCAATCACACCGATTATTCCGATTGTTACCCTCAAAATTTTTGTCGGTTAGTCTATCGGAAAATCCGTTAAAACACTCAGTTTATTCGTCCTGAGTGGTGTAAAATTCGATCACTGGAATTGAACAGAATCGACCAGAAAATCACCGGAAAGAGCAAACGGCAGCAGGTTGTATTAAGCTTAAGTTATCGTGCAGCTGTTGTTGCTCCGGTAAGGTCGATTCAGAGAGGATGAAAAGAAGGTCAGATCTGTAGAAAGTGCAGGGAAGATCTAGGAGAAATAGCTGTACTAAGTGTGAGATGGAGCTGCGGTGGAGCCGGGACGGAGTTGTGGTGGTGAGAGGACGGATCGGGTTGGATGGTTGGAGTAAAATCTGAGGACTGGAAGATAGAAGAATCCAAGATGAATATTGTTAAATCGGGGCCGAGTTGGATCTGGCAGGTGAGCGGAATGAGATGTGCCTGGTTGGTGATGGATCGGTGGGATTGACAAACTCTTAACATGTGAGCGGGTGTTCATATGTATACATCCACAGAATATGAGTACGATAACCAATTTTTTGAGCTACCATTTGAGCAGAAGATTACAGTATTATTCCTCACTGTAAGTAATTTCTGCTGCCAGATACAAGCTTTTTCAGACTGGATCACATTATCCTTCTACGATCAGGACGGATTAGTATGATCCAGAAATATCCCATATGCAGCTTGTAGCAATTCAAAATTTCATCAGAGATATAATAAAAAAGTTGGCGATTCCCTATATAGAGCAAGGGTTTACGCCAACTTTTCTTCTTCAGAAAAGCTTCAATTTTTGAGCATGGTCAGCACATGACTATGTTAAAAACTTAACACATTAAAATCAATCAGCAGATCATTATAGATTCCAGCCTTAACAGAATCCGTAAAGGAATACTCGTCCATTGTTGATTGTTCAAAATTGTATACAATAATTCTGCTCTTGTCAGGATCAACAATCCAATATTCTTTTACACCTGCCGTTCTGTACTTAAAGAGCTTGGTATAATAATCCATCCGTTTACTTGCAGGAGAAACGATCTCTATAATCCAGTCAGGAGCACCATTGCAGCCCTTATCATTCAGCTTGTTTGGATCACAGATAACAGAGATATCCGGTTCAACATATGTGTTCGTGGATTCATCCAGATAAACTGCAAACGGGGCAGCATAAACTTGGCACTGTCCCTGATGATCTTCAATGTAACGATCAATAATACTGGTGAGCCTTGTTGAAATCCGTTGATGCTTGCGACTAGGCGGAGCCATGTAATAAATCTGTCCGTCAATCAGTTCGGCACGTTCTCCCTCTGGAAGTGCATATATATCTTCTATAGTATAAGTATTTTCTTTGAGTAATGGCATATTTCACACTCCCTTCTTAATAAGTCATGTCCCTGTTCTCATTATAACGGATTGCAGCAAAACATTCAACGCTGATTCGTTTGCTCTATCATCTCAGAGAGCAGTTCCTTCTTATATTTATAGAATGTCTTTCTGGTAATCCCGGCCTGAGTAATGGTTTCCAGATCGTTGAGTGATCCGCCGAACGTTTTGTTATGCTTCAGGATGATTTCTTTTGCTGCTATAGATTTCTTCGTTACAAGCTTTGAACCGGAAGCCTGTCCGATCTGTTTACCAGAAAGTCTTGCTGTCTGCATTCCTTCTTTAGTACGTTGCCTGAGATCCTGAACCTCTTTTTCTGACTGTTCAAAAGCAAGCCGGATCTGTTCTTTGGCAAGCAGGAGCAAATATTTATTGATCCCTTCCAGAATACAGTCAATGTCGGTCCCTGTTGTTGGGATGCCACCTTGCAGCGCACTTTTATAGGTCTCTGTGTTTATGTGTGGTTCCTTCAGGAATACAAGATTAATTCCTTTGCTGAAAAGATCCTCATACATGGTAAAACCTTCTTCTGCATCACGGGACATTCTGGAAACCGAATCAAAGATAATGGTATCACCTGCGTTGAGCTTTTTCAGGAGTTTTTCAAATTCTCTTCGTCCCTGAAATTTCGTTCCGGTAAAAACTTCTCGGATGATCTCAGACTGTGGATATGCAGCAAGGATATTCCTGATCTGCCTTTCAATGCTTTGCTGTGGTGTGCTGATTCTTGCGTAACCAAAATATCTGTTCATGATGTTCCCTTCCTGTAGTAAATTTAAGGCTCCCTTAAAATGACACTGTAATAAGACTGCCTTGGAGCCTGAAATGGTAATGGTTTTACTACTTTTTGCATACTACCTTACTTTTACTACTAATTTGTCAGCAGATGTTTACGGAATTTATGCCATGCACGGTTATAAACCTGTCGAGCTGTTTCTGTTGGCTTCGCTTCCTGTTCAGCCTGAGAAATGATCTGGTCAATGGTTGGCTCCGGTATACAGAAATCAATCATCAGCTTTCTGAGATCTTTTTTCCAGATGGGACAAGCTGTATAAGGTCTGTTTTCCGCAAGTATGTAGTTCCTCATAATTGATACCGCCTTTCTGATAGATTCTATTGCCTTGGAAATCCTGCTGCCAGAGAGTGAACCCGGCAGCAGGAGAGAAGATTATAATTCTTTCAATGGGATGCTGATATCTTTGCATACAAACTCATAGGTGCTTTTTCTCTGAACACTGATAAGAGCAGTATCTTTCTGAGCGTCAGGATCAAGTGCAATGTGAATAATATAATTGTATGGTCTGCTGATAAAAGGATCTCCGGTTTCGTTTTCTTTGCGTTCCAGTATCAAAAGAAGATCATCAACAAATGTATTCATGCGTGACTGTTTGCTCCATGGCACACGTTCTGAGACCTGCAAGATTACATTCCATGTATCTTCCGCCATAACGATTGCCCCGAATTGCTCCATGTCACCGACAAGAGTTCTTACAACCTCGATTTTCTTAGTTTCTGTATTATAGTGTTTCCAACTCATAGTGTAGTAGGAAGAAAACATGAATTAATATGGTAATGGCTTTTCTAATTGGACTCGGAGTGGCTTTTTCTGTTGGACTCAGATTGGTTGTTTCTGCTGGTCTTAGGTTGGCTGTTTCAAGCGGACTTTAACACTGAAAAACATTCCTACAAAATGTAGGAATAAATGCAATGTTTATGGTATGAAATGCGGCTGGTCTTTTGCATTTATTTTGATACAATCATTATATAAAAGACATGGAACTGAAATAAGAATTCTTGGTTACTGTTCATTGGTAATATTCTGCGTAGCGTGTTACTGAGAACGGAATGGACAGTAACAATTCTTGATGCAGGCCAGAATATGTTAACGGGAGGATAAATAGTATGATAATCATAGGTGAAAAAATCAATGGATCCATCCCCTCTGTGGCGGAGGCGATCGCAAACAGAGATGCAGAATTCATCAAGCAGCGGGCACTTGCTCAGGCAAACTCAGGAGCAAGCTATATCGATTGTTGCGCATCTGTTCCGGAAGCAGAAGAAGTAGAAACCTTGAAATGGATGATCGACTGTATTCAGGAAGTGACAGATCTTCCGATTTCCGTAGACAGTCCCAGCGCAGATGTTCTTACAGAAGCTTACAAATTCTGCAGAAAACCGGGTATTTTTAACTCTGTATCCGGTGAAGGGGATAAGATCGATAAGATTTTTCCTCTTATGGCACAGCCTGAAAATAAAGGGTGGCAGGTTATCGCACTTCTAAGCGATGATACAGGTATCCCCAAAAGTGCGGAAGACAGGCTGAAGGTATTTGACAAGATCATGGCAAAAGCGAAAGAGTACGGAATTTCACCGGATCGTATCCATATTGATCCATTGGTTGAGATGCTCTGTACATCTGAAGATGGTATTGCGATGAACGTGGAAGTAATTTCAAGTGTCCGTAAACAGTATCCAATGATCCACATTACAGCGGCGATCAGCAACATTTCCTTCAATCTGCCGGTACGTAAGCTTATCAATTTCGGATTTGTGGTACTTGCAATGAATGCCGGCCTTGACAGTGCGATCATGGATCCTACAAACAGAGATATGCTTGGACTTGTATATGCAACAGAGGCATTGCTTGGTCTGGATGATTACTGTATGGAATACATCGGAGCATACAGAGAAGGTCTGATCGGACCTGTAAAAAAATAAATAAAACGCATATGCGGAATGCGGATAAAAAGCGGAGGTGTTTGATTATGTCAAAAATCACAGAAGTAGCAGAATTGGTAGAAAAAGGAAAAGCAAAACTTGTAGGTGCAGCTGTACAGTCAGCTCTTGATGAAGGCTGTGAGGCAACAGAGATTCTTAACAGCATGATCGATGCAATGGCTGTTGTAGGTGAAAGATTTAAGAACGGAGAAATCTTTGTTCCGGAAATGCTGGTAGCAGCCCGTGCAATGAAAAAGGGTGTTGAGGTTCTGAAACCACATCTTGCATCCGGCGCTACAGGAAGTATGGGAAAACTTATCATCGCTACTGTAGCAGGAGATCTTCATGATATCGGAAAGAATCTTGTTGCGATGATGATCGAAAGTGCCGGCTTTGAAGTTATTGATCTCGGTGTTGATGTACCTGCATCGAAGGTTATTGAATGTTACAAAGAAAATCCGGATGTTAAGGTAATTGCACTTTCAGCGCTGCTCACAACTACAATGCCGGCTCTGAAAGATACAGTTGCAGCACTTAATGCGGAAGATTTCAGAAGCAATGTTAAGATCATGGTTGGAGGAGCACCGATCACGAAGGAGTTTGCAGATGAGATCGGCGCAGATGGATATTCAGAAGATGCAGCAAGCGCAGCAGTTCTTGCAAAAGCTTTGGCAGCATAAGGGAAAATAAAACGGGCCGCTCTGTATTGTCTGTGCATGGCATAGACGGCAGAGCGGCTTTTGCTTTACAGTGACCATCGGAGGGATGAAAATGTACCGAATAAAATTTATCAGGGAGGAAAAGGAGATCCTGGTGGAACCGGGTACCAGGATCCTTGAGGCGGAAAGAAAAGCAAAGCTGGTTCCTGATGCACCCTGCGGAGGCCGGGGAAAGTGCGGGAAATGTCGTGTTAAAATAGAAGATCACATGGTGCTTGCATGTCAGACGGAAATCCATAGTGACCTTGAAGTAGATACATTGTCCGGATGCCAGGAAGAGGAGATCCTTACAGAAGGAATGCAGAGACCGGTTGCGTTCAGGCCTGATCTGAAACAGAAAAAAGTGATTCTTAAGAAACCGGAGACAGGAGACAACCGCTCTGAATGGGAGCGGCTGACAGAACAGCTGGATGTGGAAAAACCTGTTCTGCCTGATACTGAAATTGCATCGAAGCTTTACGGCTGCAGAAAAGAAGCAGAAGAATGGTATGTGATCTGTGCAGGAAATGAGATCCTGGATATCAGCAGAGAAGAGAAAAAAATCTGTTTTGCGGCTTTTGATATAGGTACCACGACGGTGGTCGGCTATCTTATGGATGCATTGACCGGGAAGCAGCTGGCTCTCAAGAGCAGAATGAACCCACAGACTCAGTATGGCGCAGATGTGATCATGCGGGCGGATCATGCTCTGGAGCATGGCGTAGAGCAGCTGACCGGCTGCATACGGAATGCGGTTGATGAAATGCTCCAGGAACTGGCAGAGGAAGCAGGAAGAAGCACATTAGATATCTGTCAGGTATCTGTGGTAGGAAATACCTGCATGCATCATCTTTTTCTTGGGATTTCTCCGGCATCGCTGGTCCATGCACCGTATAATCCGGCGATCAGTCAGGGGCTTACACTGAATGCAGAGCAATATGGGCTCCATATCCACAGAAAGGGGCAGCTGCTTATGCTGCCTGATATAGCCGGGTATGTAGGGGCAGATACCTGTGGCTGCATTTTGGCGCTCAGACAGGATCAGCAGAACGAGATCAGCCTTATGATCGATATTGGAACGAACGGGGAGATGGTCCTTGGAAATAAAACGAGATTAGCCTGCTGTTCAACAGCTGCCGGTCCGGCATTTGAAGGTGCAAAGATCGAGTGCGGGATGCGCGGAGGAGCAGGAGCAGTAGATCATGTAGTATACAAAGATGGAAAATGGGAATACACGACTATAGGAAATAAGGCTCCGGCAGGCTTATGCGGTTCAGGTCTGATCGATCTTGTGGCACAGCTGTACCTGGCTGGCTTTATTGATGAAAGTGGTCATCTGGAAAGCGGCCAGGAAAAGGCGGGAGTGTTTGTGCTGGTACCTCCGGAAAAGTCGGGAAATGACAGGGGCGTTTATCTGACACAGAAGGATATCGGAGAGGTGCAGCTGGCAAAAGCGGCTATCGCAGCAGGAATTTTTCTTCTTATGAAAAGACTGGAGATCACAGAAAAGGATATTAAACGGGTCTATCTTGCCGGTGCATTCGGCAATTACATGAATCCGGAAAGTGCGGCGGCGATCGGGATGTTCCCGGCTGAGCTGCTGCCCAGGATACAGCCGGTGGGAAATGCGGCAGGCGAAGGTGCCAGGATCGCACTCCTGAATGAAGAGGAAAGAAAAGAAATGGATCGAACTGTCAAAAATATGGATTTTGTGGAGCTGGCAGCTTCGCCGGAGTTCCAGGACTGTTTTGTGGATGGCTTATGCTTTCCGTAATGCGAGGAGAATGGATATGCTTAATATAAAAGAACTGGAAGAGATGGGAAAAAAGGCAGGATTTTCTTATGTAGCACTTCTGAAGAGCGATTCGATCCAGCTTATGCCGGAGGTAAGGGAAATGTGCAAAAATAATACCTGCCATATGTATGCAAAACGCTGGAGCTGTCCTCCCGGATGCGGAGATCTTGAAGTATGCAGAAAAAAGATAGAAAAGTACAGGGAAGGCATTATTGTCCAGACAGTGGGGAAACTGGAGGATCCTTTGGACGGAGAGACGATGATGGAGACCGAAGCGGTTCATAAACAGAATTTTTATGAATTTGAAAAAATGCTCAGAGAAAGATGGCCGGGCATGCTCCCCATAGGGGCTGGGTGCTGTACAAAATGTAAAACGTGTACATATCCGGATGCTCCATGCCGTTTCCCCGAACAGGCATTTTCTTCGATGGAAGCCTATGGAATGCTGGTAACACAGGTATGCCAGGCAAATGGTCTGGAATACTATTATGGTCCCTGTACGATCGCCTATACCAGCTGTTATCTTCTTGAATAGAACAGGAGTGAAAAAATGAATGACAGAGAACGGGAGGCATATCTGAACAGGATCGGATATGAGGGTGAATTAAGAACAGATAAAAAATGTCTGGAAAAGATAATGGACCTTCATCTTTGCAGTATTCCCTTTGAAAATCTGGAAGTTTTTGACGAGGGAAGGATTCCTTCTCTGAGGTCGGAAGATATTTATGAGAAGATCATTGTCAGAAAACGAGGCGGATATTGCTTTGAGCTGAATAAATTGTTTTATGAGCTTCTGAAAGCTTTGGATTTCCGTGTGATCCCTGTGGCGGTAAGGATATTGTGGAACCGGGAAGAGCTTCCGCCGGTCCTGCACCGGGCAACCCTTGTTATTTTTGAGGAAGGAAGCTATTACTGTGATGTAGGATACGGAGGTCCCGGACCCAAGAAGCCGGTTCTTATGAAGGATGGTATCCACAGAGAAAAAAACGGATGGTACCGTGTTAACATGAAGCCGGGAAATACAAACGGAGAGATACTTGTTGAACGAAGGAAAGAAGAAAAATATCTGCCAATACTCAGATTTTCACAGACTCCTACAGTAGAAGCAGATTTTGAACTGCTGAATTTCTATTGTGCAAAATCTCCAGATGTATTAATTACCAGAAAAAGAGTGGTGAGCATCTGCAGACCGGAAGGAAGTGTTGCGCTGACCGGGGATGTTCTTACAATCCAGAAGGAAGATGGATCCATTGAAACGAAAATAAGCGATTCGGAAGAAACCATCAGGCTATGGATGGAACATTATTTCGGATTGGAGTTTTTACAGATATAAGCAGAAAAAAGGACCAGGTTGTCAGGTGACAGTCTGGTCCTTTTCCTGCAGAAGAAAGCAGAGCTGCAGAAGAAGCCGGTCTTTCGGATTATCCAGATCAACCTTTGTGAGTTTCTGGATGCGCTCCAGACGGTAGGTCAGGGAACTTCTATGTATAAAAAGCTCACGGGCTGTCTGAAGAGAATTGCGTTCATGCTCCAGATAGACCTTGAGTGTGTGATACAGCTCAGTATTGTTTTTTCGGTCATAATTCTGCAGTGCATCCAGCCGTGAAGAGACCAGAAGCTCGGGACTGATCTGATGGCTGATCTGGGAAAGCATATATTCCAGAAGATAAGCATCAAAATGATAGCACCAGGCCATGCTCTGACTTTTTTTGCCCAGGCGCAAGGCGGAAACAGCCTGAATATATCCCTGAGGGATCAGGAGAAAATCACGAAATTCAGAGCTTACTCCCATTTTAAAAAGCCCTTCGCGCAGGATGATCGCAAGTGAACTGATAACATCGGAAGATACAGAGTGCTTAAAGGACAGATTAACGATCACAACGATTCCCTGCTGATAGGTAAAAGCCAGACCTTCCGGGATCTGGGCTTCAATGTGTCCCAGTGTGGCGATGGAAGAGTGCATACGGTCATCCTGCTGCTGGGTTTCCAGACGAAGTACAAGATACCGGTCATGGCGATTCCAGTTCAGATACTGGATCTGATCGGTAACTGCCTGTAGTTCTGTGAGCTTTCCGGAAAGATACTCCGTGAAGAACTGCCGGGAGTCATTTCCCATTGAGATTTGGAACAGATTGTGCCGACGGATGCATAGCTCGATAAAGGAGCCAAGATACTCAAGAGCAGAAAAATGTCCGGGCTGTATCTCCGTCTGGAGCTCATCTACACAAAGCCTGCCCTGATAATTGCCGCTGACCCAGAGATTCATGTAGAGGATACGGTAACCGCGGAGCTCTTCGGAATAAATATTGGCGCCGTGGGTGATAAGTGTGCGCTGGTATTCGGCATCAAGCTTGAAATCCTGAATCAGGCTTAAAGGTGCGATGAGTCTACCTGTACGCTGGTCATGGACCCATTCGGACATACCGGTTACGTGCCGGGGAGAAGAAAGGATATAAAAGTTGGTGTCGTGGGCAAAAACCGGATTATGAAATATATCCAGACTGGCTTCCAGCATCTCATTCAGCGGATCGATACTTCCAAGTGCAAGCTGGAGTTTACTGTCCCAGTCAGAATATCTGTCAAAGGTCTGCTGTATTTGGTTGAAGACCTCAGAAAAAGAAAGGGTTCCCTTAATGTGAAGGATCCTGCAGCTTTCGGAAAAGCAGGAAAGATCACCGGAGCCCACCACTACAAATGCGATGTTCTGGTATCGCAGGAAGCTTTCGGAAAGAGAATTGCCGAAGACAAGATAAAGGTAGCATGGCTTTAGCAGGGCTCCTGCCTGATATATGCGAAGACCATCCAGCGTCAGGGGGTCTTCACGGCAGAGGATGGAAACATCCTCTTTTTTCTCCGCAAAATCGTCAGCAATGATCTGGAGATTAAGATGGAAGCCTGTATGCGGGCTATTCACGAAATGCTCTCTTTTGTTCAAAATATTTCCTCCAATTCATAAAAGCCTTGTATTTATAGGAAATTATAACATATTAGACGGAAAATAAAAAGAAAACGGAGAGGAAATTATTTGTGCATATTTACAATAATAACTGTACAAATAGTATGAAGCATTGGAGAAAGAATGAAGAAGTGTGCGGATTTACGAACAAGAAAAAAACAACTATACTATAACCATCAAAGGTAACGTGAAGTTGTGGAAATGGCCGGCCCCACAAAAAAACAGCGAAGGGGGAAAGAAAATGAGTAAAAATGAAATACCGAAACAAGATCCGAAACAGAAAAAGGGTCTTACAAATGCCCTGAAATATTTCTTTGGTGTTGGTGATGCCGGATTTGTTCTTATGAGTAATATCGAGACATTTTACTTTATGACATTTCTGACGGATCTGGCAGGCTTTGCAGCTGGTGTGGCTGGTGTGATCAATTCCGTATTTACCATTGTTGATGCCTGTCTGTCCTGGCTTTACGGAGGAATCATCAATGGCACAAAAGCAAAGAAATGGGGGCGTTATCGTTCCTGGCTGATCATGGTTCCGTGGATGGTGCCGTTTCTGTACGCATTCATGTTCATACGTGTCAGTGATAATGAATGGCTTTCGGCAGTGGTGATCATTGCCGCATCCATCGCATCTCATGTGGCATGGAATTTTAGCTATGTTGCCAATGCAACCCTGATCAGTATTGTTGGTAAAACACCGGAAGACAAAGCAACGCTTGCATCCTCCAGGGCAACCTGGAATAACATAGGCGGTCTGTTGTTTTCCTATATGGGTCTTCCATTTGCAACACTTCTTGCCGGATATGTCGGTGAGAAAAATAAATTTGCAGCAGCAGCTTTCTGCCTGGGTATTCTGATGGTCGTAACCTATTTTGCCCATTTCAAGATGACGGAAGGCTATGAAGAGATTGAAACGGAAACAGCAGGAAAGAAAAATGACAAAACAAAGATCACGATCAGAGAGATGTTTGCTTCCCTGTTTCAGAATCCGCCTCTTATGGTCCTGATGCTGGCAGACCTTGCAAAATGGTGTGTGAAATTTGTAACAGCAGCATCTGCTATTTACTATTTCAGGGATGCAATGGGAAATCCGGGACTGATGACCACTTATCTTCTCTGTGTTGCCATCGGTGCCATCATCGGAGCTTTTTCCATGAGATACATTGCAAAAGCAATATCGTCCCGTACAACTATGATCATTGCTTATGCAGGAATGGCAGTATCACTGTTCCTTGTATATATTTTCTATGGAAATGCAATGACAGTGATCGCTCTTATGACACTTGCCCAGTTCTTCTATGGTATGGCTTTTGCAGCTTCACCTGCACTTTATGCGGACACTGTAGTGTATGCAACATGGAAGAGCGGAAAAGATGCATCCGGATGGATCATGGGATTACAGAATCTTCCGCTGAAGATTGCCGTATTCTTAAGAGGAACGATCCTCAGCGCCTGTCTTGTGGCGGTAGGCTGGAAATCCGGAGTTGTTCTTGAGGGAACGGCCCGTCAGGGAATGACGATTTCCTTTGCACTTGTTCCAGCTATTTTCTGTCTGGCAGGTCTTCTGCTTCTCGTGTTTGGATTTAAGATCACAAAGGAAAAGGTTCTTCAGTATCAGGCTGAGATTGACGCAAGATCATAAAGATAAGTGATCGGGTATTTTGAAAGATCACAGGATAATAAAGGAGGAAGCATTATGTTGAAAGCATCGGAGATTTTACTTGAAACGATAAAAAAGGACGGCAGGCCGGAACGACTTCTGAGACAGTATGAGGGTGCGACCTTTTACCCGCCGAACCCGGCAAATAATTATGTGCGTGGAAACCGTCACCGTGGTATGGAGCCTATGAAGGATCTTTTCGGAACTGAGATCCTCTGGCCCCAGGAACAGCTGGCTGCAATGCCACATGTAACAGAGGACAACAAGGTCATTGATGATATCACAGAATGGAAAGAGCAGCTGGTGATCCCGGATATTGTCGGTCAGTGCTCGGATCCGGCTTTATGGGAACCATTTAAACAGAAGGCACAGGAGATAAAGGATTCAGGAAGCCTTTTCATGGCATTTATGCCTACAGGTGTTTTTGAGAGGCTTCACTTCCTGATGGGATTTGAGGATATGCTGGTGAACTTCCTTCTTGAGCCGGAGGATATGATGGATCTCTGCAATGCCATTGGGGAGTACCGGTTCCAGCTTACAAAGCTGATCGTTGATAATCTCCACCCGGATATCATCCTTTCCCACGATGACTGGGGTTCCAAGCAGTCCCTGTTCATCAGTCCGGACACATGGAGAGAATTTATCAAACCACAGTATGAAAGATCCTATAAATATATGAAAGACCATGGAGTGATCGTCATGCATCACGCAGATTCCTTCATGGAACCGATCATAGAGGATATGGTTGATCTTGGGATTGACATCTGGCAGGGAACACTTCCGCAGAATGATATTCCGAAGCTCCAGAAACAGCTGAACGGAAGAATGACACTTATGGGCGGAATCGATGCTTCGATCGTAGACCGAGTGGATTCCACAGAAGAAGAGATCCGCAAGGAGGTCAGAAGAGCATGTGAGGAGTATGCACCACACGGACATTTCATTCCATGTATTACCTATGGAGGTCCCGGTTGTCTGTTCCCTCATGTAGATTCAATTATTGATGACGAGATTGAAAAATATAATAAAGAGGTATATGGAATTCATTAAAAGCGCCAATTGAATAAAAAAGAACCTCAAGGTATGATTGAGTTGCATCTTGGCGGATGTAAACAAAACAATCAAGCACTGGAGGTTCCAAATGAATTATACACAGAATGAAAAGATTGAGCAAGTAACAGATTCAACAATGGTTGTCGGAGTTGATATCGGAAGCCAGATACATTATGCAAGAGCTTTTGATAACAGAGGACGCGAACTTACAAAACGTATTTTTTCTTTTCATAACGATCTGGAAGGGTTCAATTCTTTCAACCTTTGGGCAGAGACACTTAAGACTGATAATAAAAAGATTGCAGTTCTGATAAGAGACCTGGTATACAGCCGTGACGGGATCATGAAGCAGCACAACATATCTGCAAACAGGATTCAGAGATGGCTTGCAATACATTTCCCGGAATATCTGGGATTATATACACGATTTGATGCAATAAGCGGCCTGGCAGTGCTTGAAAAAGCACCATTGCCAAAAGATGTGATTGCGCTTGGAGTAAATGGGATCTGAAAGATCTGGCATGATAAAAAGATGCGTGGCAGAGGAGTTACTGAAGATAGGGCAAAGACCCTGGTTGAAGCTGCGCACAACAGTGTTGGACTTGACGGAGGGATTGGAACAAAAAGTGAATTATATATGCTGCTCAGGTTTCCAGCACGGTTTATCTTTGCGGAGAATCGAAGACAAGTACCGTCTGGGCATCTATTGATCTGAAGCAGCGGCAGCTTTTTGATCTGGATTAAAATTTACATAATCTTTATTTGATTATTTGAAAAAACAGTGCTATAGTAAAGTTGGTTCCGGTAAACGGATGATTTATGGATCCCAGAAGAGGACCGGGCGGAACCAAATTACTGTTGACCGGTCAGGATCTGGATCAGGAAAGAAGGAAGAGGGAAAAAATTGCGTAAAAAATCACATATACTGTTAGGCAGATACCTGGCTGACCAGATGTCTGAGGTGTACAGTCTCCAGCAGCACAGAAAAGCGTTTTGCCTGGGCAATATCATGCCTGATCTGAAACCATCGTTTCTCACCACCAGACATGAGTTTTTCGGAACATTCGATCACCTCCAGAGTAAGATGAGGGCGCTTGTCGAGAAGAACCCGGAGGAAGAGAATGCCAGAGTATACTGGAGAAGATTCGGTGAGGTCATGCATTATATGGCTGATTATTTTACTTTTCCTCATAACAAAACATACAAAGGAAATCTTGCAGCACATAATTCTTATGAAGCTGAGCTGAAGAACCGCCTGAGAGAATGTATCCTCAGCGGCGCAGCAGACAGCCAGCTGGAAGAAGCGAAGCAGTTTGAAAGCTTTGAGGAACTTGTGGAATATATCCGTGAGCGTCATGCATATTATCTGGAAAGCCCGCGGTGCATTGCCGATGACATCCGTTTTATCCTTCGGGTGTGCTATCAGGTTGTACAGGGGATTTTTCAGCTCTGTGTCAGAAAACAGTTTCATATGGGCGGACAGCCGGCAGTGACTGTCTGACAGTATATAAAAAGCCGCAGTGTGTGAGAGCACTGTGGCTTTTTTACGTTATGGTAAACTCTAAAAAATCTTACAAAAATGTGAATAAAAAGTGAAAAATAGATGAATTGAAGGAGATATCCTACCAGAACAGTTGATTTCACGATTTTCGTATGCTAAAATAAATTGAATTAAACTTTAAGTTATCAAACGGTTTAAGGCAGACCTTTATTATAGGGGAAGTAAAGGGATGTTCAAGGAAAGAAGGGAGCATCTTAATAAATATGAAGAACAAGTACCTGAATAAGTTTTTTTGCATCACGATGTTATCAGCTATGGTACTGGCAGTTCCAACCGGAGTAAAAGCCGCCGAGGAAGCAGATAATGTTGTTGCTGAGGAAGGTGTTTCAGGAGACGGGAGCGAGGTAAGTGAACCGGAACCAGAAGTTCCGACAGAACCGGTGCCGACAGCTGCACCGGAACCGGAAATAACTGCTGCACCTGACCCGGAACCAACTACAGCGCCGGAGCCAACCGCAACACCTGCACCTGCGCCGACGGAAACACCGGAGCCAACTGCAACACCTGCGCCGACGGGAACACCGGAGCCGACAGCGACACCTGCACCAACGGCAACACCTGCACCGACAGCGACACCTGCACCAACGGCAACGCCGGAGCCAACCGCAACACCTGCACCGACGGCAAGACCGGCCAGGGATGACTCTGCAAAGGTACAGGCGGTGATCCGGAAGATCAAAGCACTGGCAGGCAGAACGATCACAGCAGCAGATAAAGCGGAGATAGATAGCGTACGTGCAGCTTATGAGGCACTGTCTAATACAGAAAAGGCCAAGGTTACGAATTATAAGATCCTGACTGAGGCAGAAGCCAAGCTTGCAGCTGTCGACAAGAACGACAGTGATAACAAAAAAGATAACAAAAAAGATGATAGCAGCACGGAAGATAACAAGAATACAGAGATCACAGATGGAAATAACGCCACAGCAACACAGATCGGAGATCCTGTTTATGTGACAAATATGGTATCCAATCTCCATGCGGGCAAGGATTTTTATCTGGATAGTCTTAAGAGCAATTATCATCTGTCCTTCTCCGATGATTTTGCTTCTGTAATGGAAGAGATCGAAAGAGAATATAAAGAGAAGAACAAGCTTACCGATACGGAGAACACACTTCTGGTAAGAAACTGGCAGGATATTCTTGCTGTTTATATTTACGAAAAGAGCAAAGCAGGAGCAACGTCATTTACATTGGATGCATCCTGTAAGGATGATCTGGCAAGGATTTTTGCGGAGATGAACCCCATCGTCAGGGACAAGCAGGATATTACCAAGATATCCTACGGAAATCGCAAGATCAACTACTACATCAAGAAGAACAATATTGCAAAGGAAGACAGAAGCGTCCTTAAGAAATATGTGGAGACAGACTGTAAGCTTCTCTGTGCGGTAGTTACCGCATCCAAAGGCTTTGTCCGTGAAAGCGTGGGAGACAATGTTTCTGAGGATCGTGTAGATGTTATCACCGCAGCGTATTCACTGGTTGGTAAGGTCGGATATTTCTGGGGCGGCAAATCTACGGTGATCGGAGAAGATCCAAGTTGGGGCTCCGTTGAGAAGGTATCAGCAGACGGTAGCAGAAGCTCCGGTACGCTCCGTGCATATGGTCTGGACTGCAGCGGCTTTGTTACCTGGGCAGTGATCAATGGATATAAGGATCAGGGAATGCAGGCAGCAGTTGGAGACGGAACCTCTGACCAATGGGAGAAGGCCGGTGTTGTCAGCGAAGCAGATGCACAGCCAGGAGATCTGGTATTCCAGAGAGGACCGGAAGCAGGAAGCAACAACCACGTTGGTATCCTGTGCGGAAAGACGGATTCCGGCGACTGGATTGCAGTACATTGTTCCTCAAGCAAGAATGGTGTAACGGTTGGTGAGGCATACAGTGCAAGCTTCCGTTATATCAGAAAGCCATCCTTCTATCAGGATACAACAGCGGAGGAAAATAAGACCACAGCTACAGAGAATGATGTTCTGACAGAGGAGAGTGCAGAAAAGCTCCTCACGGATGTGGTTAGATCTGATGCACTGAAGGATGCACTGGCATCCGGTGATACTGTTTCCAGTGACCTTCTTGCAGATTTTAAGAATAAGGCTTTGCAGGAGGATGAGGAAGAAGATGAAGTTGAGACGCTGACTCTGGATCAGGAGACCATGGACGATGCAGTGGATACATTTGATGATGATGTAGAAACACTGGAAATGGAAAACTAAGGGACAGCGATTGAAGATAAGGGCAGTCTCCCACGGGAGGCTGCCCTTTCTTACAATCGCTGCTTCAGACATAGGACATGATATTATGAAAAAAAGAAATTTCTGCCCCATGGCAGCCGCAGTGCTTACAGCTGCAGTGATCCTTCAGCCCTTTAGCACTTCGGCAGGGGCACTGGGTCAGATCCGCTCCATAGCAAAGAGCATTATTTCAGGCGAACCAAAGGAAGTAGAGGAACTGCGTCAGATGGAGGTTGCCCAGAGCGAAGAAGGGCATCAGGAATATTATTTCAAACAGCTTACGGAAGAAGAGCAGAGAGTATATCGGGAGCTGCTGAAAGGAATCCGTGCCCGGGAAAAGGAGTTTTATCTGACGATCTCCGATGATGACAGTATTGACAGAAGCTATCATGCAGTATTGAAAGACCACCCGGAGATATTCTGGGTCCACAATCGTGAAAAAATCTACAAAACTACGTATTCAGACAGTGATTACTGCGTTTTTACTCCGGGCTATACTTATACAGACAGCGAGATCGATGAGATACAGACGGCCATGGAGCAGAGCTTTCAGGAGGTCAGAGCCCTGATCCCGGAGGATGCCGGTGATTACGAGAAGGTACGCATTGTTTATACGTATGTTATTGACCATACCCAGTATCAGACTGGGGAGGATGATCAGAGCATAGCAGGTGTTTTCTGGAAAAAATCTGCAGTCTGTGCCGGATATGCAGGAGCTGTCCAGTATCTTCTGGAAAGGCTGGATATTCCCTGTATTTATGTGGACGGAAGCACAAAAGGAAGTACAGAGGGTCATGCATGGGATATTGTAAAAATAGGCCAGGAGTATTATTATGTAGATGCTACCAATGGGGATCAGCCGGATTTTTTAAATGGAGATGCCGCACAGCTGGAAGAACATAAGACGATCATTTACGATTATCTCTGCCCTTTCCCGGAAGAATATGAAAAAACCTATACACCATCGGAAGAACTGACAGTTCCGGCATGTACTGCGAAGGATCTGGATTTTTATGTGCTGAACCAGGGGTACTTTGAAGATTACAGCTGGCAGGACATATATGATTATTGTAAGATGAGACTGGATAATGGTGCGGCTGTAGTGCGTTTCAAGTTTGGCAGTCAGGAAGCTTTTTCCGAAGCCTGTCAGGAACTGCTGGATGATGGCGTGGTACAGAATGTGGCACAGTATTATATGAAACTTCACGGACTTGGTCAGGTGGAGTATCATTATGGAGTGATGGATAATTTTTATACCATATATTTTATTTTCTGAAACATCTTCGGGAAGATTTCCGGAGGTTTTGGAAAGAGAGGAGTAAGTTATGAATATGGATATGTTGTCAAGAGGATTTGACATACTGCAGAGAGCAGGAGGTATGGAACAGATCAGCCAGCTGATGGTGATCGTATATGGAGTGCTCTGCGTTTTCGGGCTTTTGAACTGTATCCTGGGATATCGTATCCTCCGGTTCTGGATGATGATCTTTGGATTTATCATCGGAGCAGGCGCCGGCTTTGGTGTAACCTATATGTCCGGTGTTCAGGATAAAATGGTGATCGCAGGTGCCATGGCGGGACTGGGGATCGTACTGGCTGTTGTTTCGTTTCTGATCTACAGGGCAGGAATCTTTGTACTGGGATTTGGTATCGGAATAACATTGAGTATCTATCTGGTCCATCCGACCAGTTCTTTTTCTTTTTTCCTGTGCATCCTTATCGGCGTGGGACTGGGAGTACTTGCTATGCGTTATGCGAAAGGAGTGATCATTGTCGGAACCAGTATACTGGGTGGTGTTCTGGCAGGATTATCCATTGCAAAGATCGCAGGGCTGGCGCAGTTTCCATATGGCGTCGGTATGGCAGCGGGAATTGCGATCCTTGGTATGCTGATCCAGTTCGCCATCAACAAAGACCGATACGATGAGGAAGATGACGAAGAAGAGGATGACGACGATGGAACTCTGCCGGAGGAGACCAGGAAGCCGGCAGGAAGGGACCGTAGAGGAAACAGTCGTGAATACACCTCTGACCGTAACAGGGACGATCACAGATATACATACGAAAACCGGGCAAACGATGACCGGGAAAGCCGGGGTGAAAGACGTTCCCGCAGACCATCTGACAGAGAAGGACGCAACTCTGACAGACGAGAAAGAAATTATGCAGACAGCCGAAAAAGATCCGGAAGCGAAAGAAACAGCAAAGGCAGTTCCACTGAAAGAAGAAGCACTTCCGGAACATCCGGCAGAAACAGAACATCCGACAGAAATTATGCTTCGGATGACAGAAGAGGCCGCAGATACAGCCAGAGCAGCAGCACCAGGGAACGAAGGAATGCAGGAACGGGAAGCAGATCCCGCTATGCAGATCCGGAGGATCATGAAGACTATGATCGTTTTGATGAGTCGGAAAACAGGGACAGCTATGAAGATTTTGAAAAACTGCAGCAGAAAAGACGCCGGATGGATATTGAAAATATGGCGGATTTTGATGAGCAGGAAGAATATGGAAATTACAGGAATGACCCGGATCTGATGAATGATGAGGATCTGGATGAGCTTGATGAGTGGAAAGACAACTGAGAAAAATCCGAGGAGTGACAGAAATGGGAAAAGAAGCCAAAACAAACGCGATGAGAATGCTGGATCGAAAAAAAGTAAAATATGAAGCACTCACATATGACTGTGGAGAGTTCATAGATGGGATCCACTGTGCAGACATTACAGGAGCCCCTCATGATCAGTCCTTTAAGACCCTGGTCATGGAAGGGAAAAGCGGCGGCTACTATGTGTTTGTAGTTCCGATCGAGAAAGAGGTGGACCGTAAGGCAGCCGCAAAGTCTGTAGGCGAAAAAACAGTAGATATGATCCATGTAAAGGATCTTACAAAGATCACGGGCTATATCCGCGGAGGCTGCAGCCCTCTTGGAATGAAAAAAAATTATCCGGTGGTGTTTGACCAGTCTGCCGAAAACTTTGATGAGATCTATGTAAGTGGTGGAAGAGTAGGCCTTACCCTGAAGGTACCGCTTAAAGATCTTCTGGATGTAACACAGGGCAAGCTTGCTCCGATCACCATGGAGTAAGCGCATATAAAACAGATAAAAAAACTCCCCTGACTGCCTGTAAAGGCGGAAGCAGGGGAGATTTTTTGTTACAGAAGCATGGGATTTAGTTATCCTGTGCGTCCTCTTCGTTAACCTGGAATACGTGACGCTTCTTGGCCATTTCGTCGCTGGCAAGATACTCGTCGTAAGTGGTGATCTTGTCTACCAGCTTGCCGTTAGGAAGGATCTCCATGATGCGGTTTGCAGTTGTCTGTACAAACTGGTGATCGTGTGAAGTGAAAAGGATCACTCCCGGGAATTTGATCAGTCCGTTGTTCAGTGCTGTGATAGACTCCATATCCAGATGGTTGGTTGGCTCATCCAGGATCAGGATATTGGCACCTGAGATCATCATCTTGGAAAGAAGACAGCGAACCTTTTCACCACCGGAAAGAACACGGACACGTTTTACACCATCCTCACCAGGGAAAAGCATACGGCCAAGGAATCCACGGACGTAGGTTGCGTCCTTGATCTCGGAGTACTGTGTCAGCCAGTCGGTGATAGTAAGGTCGTTATCGAATTCCTGTGTGTTATCCTTCGGGAAATATGCCTGGGAAGTGGTAACGCCCCATTTGTAATTTCCTTCATCCGGCTCCATTTCACCTGTAAGGATCTTGAAGAAGGTTGTGATGGCCTGCTCGTTGGCGCCCACAAAGGCAACCTTATCTTCACGACCAAGAGTGAAGGAAATGTTGTCCAGAACCTTTACTCCATCAATGGTCTTGGACAGATTTTCCACCATGAGGACCTCGTTTCCGATCTCACGGTTCGGGCGGAAGTCGATGTATGGATATTTACGGCTGGAAGGACGCATGTCATCCAGCTGGATCTTTTCCAGGGCACGCTTTCTGGAAGTCGCCTGCTTGGATTTGGAAGCATTGGCGCTGAAACGGGAGATGAACTCCTGGAGCTCTTTGATCTTCTCCTCTTTCTTTTTGTTGGCCTCTTTCATCTGCTTGATCAGAAGCTGGCTGGATTCAAACCAGAAGTCGTAGTTTCCGGCATAAAGCTGGATCTTGCCATAATCGATATCAGCAGTATGTGTGCAGACCTTGTTCAGGAAATAACGGTCATGGGATACTACGATAACTGTATTGTCAAAATTGATCAGGAACTCCTCCAGCCATTCGATAGCAGGAAGATCCAGGTGGTTGGTCGGCTCATCAAGAAGAAGGATATCAGGATTTCCGAAAAGAGCCTGTGCAAGAAGAACCTTGACCTTCATACTACCGGTAAGGTCTGCCATCTGTGTATAGTGGAACTCGGTGTCGACGCCGAGACCGTTGAGAAGAGTAGCAGCATCGGACTCTGCTTCCCATCCGTTCATTTCTGCAAACTCACCCTCAAGCTCACTGGCACGGATGCCATCTTCGTCTGTGAAATCTTCCTTTGCGTAAATGGCTTCTTTCTCTTTCATGATCTGATAGAGTCTTTCATTACCCATGATGACAGTATCCAGAACCGGATAAGCATCATATTTGAAGTGATCCTGCTGTAGGAAAGAAAGTCTCTGACCGGGGGTGATCACAATGTCGCCCTTGGTAGGCTCAAGCTGACCGGAAAGGATTTTGAGGAATGTAGATTTTCCTGCGCCGTTGGCGCCGATCAATCCATAACAGTTACCCTCTGTAAATTTGATGTTAACGTCTTCAAACAGCGCTTTTTTTCCAACGCGCAGTGTGATGTTATTTGCTGAAATCATATCATACCTCTTTTTTCATTAAATAAATATCGTTTCAATTACATACGAAAGCATTACAATCGTTTCCTATTGTACCGTAAACTGAAAAATTTGCAAGCTGTATTTTCTTTTTTTCGGCTAAATAAAGGAAAAACAGGGGATTACTATGAATCACAGGAAAATAATAACCTTTTATTATATAAAAAAAATGGGTTATACTGTCGTATGTGGTAATGAAGTATTCCGGGGATATGGATATCCGGCTCTCTGGCACATCAGAAACACCCAGGAACGTGGCAGATCGGATGGAATGCGGAAACTATCATAAATCAGCAGCTTAGTTGAACAGAAGAGAGGTTAAAAATGTTTATCACCAGAGAAAGCGATTATGCGATGCGGGTTATCCGCGCATTGATGTGGGAGCCGCGTTTGAGCGTCAGCGAGATCTGTGAGAGGGAATCGATCACAGCACCCTTTGCATACAAGATACTGAAGAAGCTTCAGAATGCAGGGCTCGTGGAAGGATACCGCGGAGTTCATGGCGGTTACGCGCTGAAGAGAGATCCGGAAGAACTGTCATTATATGAGATATACAGTGCGATCGATCCGGATATGTCCATCATTGAGTGCCTGAACGGCACATATCAGTGTCCAAGGAACGGACAGGACGGAGTTCCCTGCCATGCACATGATGAGCTTCAGGAGATCCAGGATCAGCTGTGGACAATGCTCCGTCGGAAATCCATGAAGGATCTTTTCGGAAAAGAGGAGAAGTGATTCCCGGATGTGAGTTGGGATAAGCGTATGAGATGATAAGGAGAGCAGTTTGGAGAGGAAAAATTCCGAACAGCTCTTTTTTATTTGTGAAAAAGATAACGGCGTTTGTACAGGATAATATACAAAAAACAATGAAAGAAAATGGACATAACTGGGAATCTATGATATAATAACCAATGGAATTTTAGGCCTTCATAAGCCTAAATAATATATTTTTTAACAAACCTTTAAGGAGGAAAAAACAATGGCAAGAAAGATGAAAACCATGGATGGTAACCATGCAGCCGCTCATGCATCATACGCTTTTTCTGATGTAGCTGCTATTTACCCGATTACCCCTTCATCTGTAATGGCTGAGGCTACAGACGAGTGGGCAACTCAGGGAAGAAAGAACATCTTTGGACAGGAAGTACAGGTTACAGAGATGCAGTCTGAGGCAGGTGCAGCAGGTGCCGTTCACGGTTCTCTGGCAGCAGGTGCCCTGACTACAACCTACACAGCTTCCCAGGGTCTTCTGCTTATGATCCCGAACCTTTACAAGATCGCTGGTGAGCAGCTTCCGGGAGTTATCAACGTATCTGCCCGTGCACTTGCTTCCCACGCACTTTGTATTTTCGGTGACCATTCCGACGTTATGGCCTGTCGTCAGACTGGATGTGCAATGCTTTGTGAGTCTTCTGTACAGGAGGTTATGGACCTTACACCGGTTGCTCATCTTGCAGCAATCAAAGGAAAAGTTCCATTCATCAACTTCTTCGACGGATTCCGTACATCTCATGAGATCCAGAAGATCGAGACATGGGACTATGAAGATCTGAAAGATATGGCAGATATGGACGCGATCGCAGAGTTCCGTAACCGTGCTCTGAACCCGAACCATCCATGTCAGAGAGGTTCCGCTCAGAACCCGGATATCTTCTTCCAGGCAAGAGAGGCATGTAATCCATATTATGACGCTCTTCCGGCAGTTGTTCAGGAGTACATGGACAAAGTTAACGAGAAGATCGGAACAGATTACAAACTGTTCAACTACTACGGAGCTGCTGACGCTGAGCACATCATCGTAGCTATGGGTTCCGTAAACGATACCATCGAGGAGACCATCGATTACCTTATGGCAGCTGGCAAGAAAGTCGGTGTTGTTAAAGTTCGTCTTTACAGACCATTCTGTGCACAGGCTCTTATCGATGCAATCCCGGATACAGTTAAGCAGATCTCTGTTCTTGACAGAACAAAAGAGCCAGGAGCTCTTGGCGAGCCTCTGTATCTTGATGTTGTTGCAGCTCTTCGCGACAGCAAGTTCAGCGATGTTAAGATCTTTACAGGACGTTACGGACTTGGTTCCAAAGATACAACACCTGCACAGATCGTAGCAGTATATGAGAACACTGAGAAAGAGAAATTCACAATCGGTATCGTTGATGATGTTACAAACCTTTCTCTTGAGACAGGCGCACCACTTGTTACAACACCAGAGGGAACAACAAACTGCAAGTTCTGGGGACTTGGAGCTGATGGTACTGTAGGTGCTAACAAGAACTCCATCAAGATCATCGGTGATAACACAGACATGTACGCTCAGGCTTACTTCGATTATGACTCCAAGAAGTCCGGCGGTGTTACAATGTCTCACCTTCGTTTCGGTAAGAAACCGATCAAATCCACATACCTGATCCACAAAGCAAACTTCGTTGCATGTCATAATCCGTCCTATGTTAACAAATATAACATGGTACAGGAGCTTGTTGACGGAGGTACATTCCTTCTGAACTGTGCTTGGGATATGGAAGGACTTGAGAAACATCTTCCAGGACAGGTTAAAGCTTTCATCGCTAACCACAATATCAAATTCTACACCATCGATGGTGTTAAGATCGGTATTGAGACTGGCATGGGACCAACACGTATCAACACAATCCTTCAGTCCGCATTCTTCAAACTTACAGGAATCATTCCTGAGGAGCAGGCTATCGAGCTTATGAAAGCTGCTGCTAAAGCTACTTACGGACGTAAAGGTGATGACGTTGTTAAGAAGAACTGGGCAGCTATCGATGCCGGTGCTAAACAGATTGTAGAGGTTCAGGTTCCGGAGAGCTGGAAGAACGCTGAGGACGAGGGACTCTTCATGTCTCACGCATCCCACGGTGCTCAGGAAGCTCAGGACTTCGTAAACAACATCCAGTGCAAGATCAATGCTCAGGAAGGTAACAGCCTCCCAGTATCTGCATTCAAGGATTATGTAGATGGTACAACACCATCCGGAACAGCTGCATATGAGAAACGTGGTATCGCAGTTAACGTTCCTGTATGGGTTCCGGACAACTGTATCCAGTGTAACCGCTGTGCATACGTCTGCCCGCATGCTGCAATCCGTCCGGTTGCTATGACAGCAGAAGAGACAGCTAACGCTCCAGAGGGAATCAAGACACTTCCACTTACAGGAATGAAAGACTATACATTCACAATGACTGTATCCGCTCTTGACTGTACAGGATGTGGTTCCTGCGCAAATGTCTGCCCAGGAAAGAAAGGCAACAAAGCTCTTGAGATGGCTCCGCTTGAAGCTAACACAGAAGAGCAGAAATTCTTCGATTACGGTGTAACACTTCCTCAGAAGGAAGACGTTATCGCTAAATATAAAGAGACAACTGTAAAAGGCAGCCAGTTCAAACAGCCGCTCCTTGAGTTCTCCGGCGCTTGTGCAGGTTGTGGTGAGACACCATACGCTAAGCTGATCACACAGCTCTTTGGTGACAGAATGTACATTGCAAATGCTACAGGATGTTCCTCTATCTGGGGTAACTCTTCACCATCTACACCATACACAACAAACGCTAAGGGACAGGGACCTGCATGGTCAAACTCTCTGTTCGAGGATAACGCAGAGTTCGGTTATGGTATGCTTCTTGCACAGCGTGCGATCCGTGGCGGTCTGAAAGAGAAGATCGAAGACCTTGTAGCTAACGGAACAAACGAGGATGTTAAGACAGCTGGTCAGGAATGGCTGGATACTTATGCTGTAGGCGCAACAAATGGTGCAGCTACAGAGAAACTCGTTGCAGCTCTTGAGGCTTGCGGATGTGACAAGGCTAACGAGATCCTTGCACAGAAAGACTTCCTCTCCAAGAAATCCCAGTGGATCTTTGGTGGTGACGGATGGGCTTACGATATCGGATTCGGTGGTGTTGACCACGTTCTTGCAAGCGGACGTGACATCAACGTTATGGTATTCGATACAGAGGTTTACTCCAACACAGGCGGACAGTCTTCCAAATCTACACCGACAGGTGCGATCGCTCAGTTCGCAGCAGGCGGAAAAGAGACTAAGAAGAAAGATATGGCATCTATCGCAATGAGCTATGGCTATGTATATGTAGCACAGATTTCCATGGGTGCTGACTTCAACCAGACTGTAAAAGCAATCGCAGAGGCAGAGGCATATCCGGGACCATCCCTGATCATCGCTTACGCTCCATGTATCAACCATGGTATCAAGAAAGGTATGAGCAAAGCTCAGACAGAGGAAGAGCTGGCAGTTAAGTGCGGATACTGGCACAACTTCAGATTCAACCCGGCTGCTGAGAACAAGTTCAGCCTTGATTCCAAGACACCGGATATGGAGAACTATATGGACTTCCTGAACGGTGAGGTTCGTTACAATTCTCTGCAGCGTCAGAATCCTGAGAAAGCTGCAAGACTGTTTGCTAAGAACGAGTCTGAGGCTCAGGCTAGATATGAGTATCTGCAGAAACTTATCACTCTTTACGGAGCAGATAAGAAAGAAGACTAATTATTGATCAATAGTTACTGTTTATACAGTGTGCTTGCTGATTAAGCATTAGGTGACAGGCCTGCGGTGTTTAGCGCACCGCAGGCCTTTTTTCATATACAGGAGAGACATATATGAAGAGAATTTTTTCGAAGGAGAAATCCCGGAAAGAGAAAAAAGCAGATTTTTATATTCTGTATACGATTGTTTTTGCGGCGATCTCGCTGTTTATTTACAGTTGTTTTTATTTCAATGGAAAATCCCTGATCTGGAGTCATGACGGTGTTCCGCAGCACATCAATGCATTGGCCTATTATGGAAAATATCTGCGGAATGTTCTGCAGACGCTGGTGACGGAGCATAAGCTTTCCCTTCCTATGTGGGATATGCATATCGGATACGGTTCCGATATCCTTACAACACTTCATTATTATGCGATCGGTGATCCGCTGACCTTACTGTCCGTTTTTGTACCGGAAAAAGACACAGAGATCTTATATGAGATTCTGATCTTTCTCCGCATTTATCTGGCGGGTATCACATTCAGCATTTACTGCTTTTACCGCAAGAATCCCAAACAGGCCACATTTCTTGGAAGCCTTGTTTATATTTTTGCAGGATGGACCATTTATGCGTCTATGAAGCATCCATATTTTTCCAATCCCATGATCTATCTGCCGCTGGTCCTTATGGGAATTGAAAAGATTTACAAAAAAGAAAAGCCATACCTTTTTATCTGTGCGACGGCTGTAGCGGCAATGTCTAATTTTTATTTCTTTTATATGATCAGTATCTTTATGGTGCTGTATGCAGCTTTCCGGTATTTTGGAATATTCCGCAAGCGTTCAGTAAAAGATGTATTTCAGTGGTTCCTGAAATTTGCTGGCTTTTATCTGGTCGCACTTATGATCGCTGCACTGATCTTTTTACCTGTGGTCATGACTCTGTTTGGAACAGAGCGCTTTCAGGCGCAGAATTATGTGCCGCTGTTATATGACCGCATTTACTACGAAAAATATCTCGGCTGTCTGATCGGCGAAAATATGATCCAGTGGGGAGTTGCTGGATATTCCGCAGTCGCAATGGCAGGCGTGTTTGTGATCTTTTCCAAAAAGAAAAAATATACGGGACTGAAGCTGGGATTTGTGCTTCTGAATCTGTTTTTGCTGATCCCCTTTGCAGGTCATGTACTGAATGGATTTTCATACGTGTCCAACCGATGGATCTGGGCGTATGGAATGCTGATCGCATATATCCTGGTACAGGCATATCCGGAACTGTTTACGCTGGGCATCAGGGAAAAACGACGGATATTTGTGATGCTGCTGATATATGGCGTGCTGGCACTGTTTTCAGAATCCGCCCGTACGGAACGCAATATCATGGCACTGATGATGCTGGTCCTGGCTGTGTTTACAGTGGTTTCCTACGGAAACGTATTTACACAGGGAAAATATCTCTGTGGAATGATCGTGGCCGTGCTTGTGACAAGCATCCTTCTGAATGTTTCATACCAGTATTCTTACGAAAAAGATTATCTGTCAGAATTTGAGGAAAAGGATCAGGCACTGGAGAAGCTTCAGTCCGGACCGGACAAAGCAATCCGGTCAATGGACGATTCAGCGGTTACCAGATATGACCAGTACAAAACGGGCTCTTATGTAAACACTGCCATGTATATGGGAACCAACAGTACTTCCTATTATTTCAGTGTGGCCAATGGAAATATCAGCCGTTTCTTTGATGAGATGTATCTGAATACCCCCTGGGATTATCATTACAGCAGCCTGGACGGACGGAGTATCCTGGATCGTCTTGCCTCGGTGAAATATTTTGCCATCAAAAAAAGCGGATATGGGTATCTGCCATACGGCTATGACAGTGAAGCAGAAGTCACAAAAAAATACAGGATCTACGAAGACGAGGATTCCCTTCCTCTTGGTTATACCTATGATTCCTGGATCCCCAGAGAAAAGTATGAAAAGCTTTCTGTGACCGAAAAGCAGCAGGCGCTCCTGCAGGGGGCAGTCCTTGAGGACAGCAGTCTTCCTGAGACAGACCTCACCTTTGATGATAAGAAAGCAGATTTTACACTGGAAGCAGGAAAAGGCTGTAAGATCAAAGACGGAAAGATCATTGTGGCCAAAGAAGGAGCAACCGTACAGATCGGATATCAGGGAGAGCCGGAGGCAGAGGTTTATCTTGTGGCAAAAAATCTGGATTTTAATGCCTATTCTCCACGTGCAGTGGTCAGTGATAAAAAATGGGATTCCATGACAGAATATGAGAAGAATACTGTGCGCTATGAAGATAATAACTGGCGCTACTGGAAAGAAAGCAAGGAATCAGCAGTGGATGTTTCGCTGGGCTCCGTGGACAAGACTATCCGGATCTTTACAGATAAATACAACGGCTACAGCGGAAGACATAATTTTCTTCTGAATATGGGATATAAAAACTATTCTGCCGGAACCATGACCCTGACGTTTTCCATGCCGGGAGAATATACCTTTGATGATCTGTATGTGGTATGTCAGCCCATGGCTTCTGTTGAAGAACAGACAGAGGAGCTTGGAAAAGAAAGTCTTCAGAATATCAAAACGGAGACAAATTGCATTCGTGGAGATATCACAACCACTTCCGATAAGATCCTGGTATTTTCCATTCCATACAGCGCTGGCTTTACCGCCTATGTAGATGGAGAAAAAACAGAACTTGTGCAGGCAAACAGTATGTATATGGGGCTGGAATTAAAAAAGGGCAGGCATACGATCGCACTTAGATATTGTACACCGTATATTGTGCCCGGAATGATACTGACGGTGATCGGCCTGATCCTGTTTGCCGGAATCGTGATATCTTACCGGCGCCAGGGAAAACAAAAAGAAAGGGGAAAACAGGAGAAATGAGCCGATTATCGATAGTTTTGCCTGCCTGTAACGAGGAACCGATGGTGGAGAAAACCTGCCGGACTCTCAGAGAGCTCCTGGGGCAGGCCGGGATCCGTTATGAACTGGTCCTGGTAGATGACGGTTCCTCTGACGGGACCTGGGCAGCCATAGAAAAAGTATCCAGGGAAGATAAAAATGTGACAGGTGTGCATTTTTCCAGAAATTTCGGGAAAGAAGCAGCAATTGTGGCCGGCCTTGCACAGGCATGCGGAGATGCGGTGGCAGTGATGGACTGTGACCTGCAGCATCCGCCGGAAATCCTCTTGGAAATGTACCGGCTCTGGAAGCAGGGCTACGAGGTTGTGGAGGGCATCAAGAAAAACCGGGGAAAAGAAACTCTTTTTCACAGAAAAAGTGCCAGATTTTTCTATCGGATCATGTCCCGTGCCACCGGCTTTGATATGGAAAACGCTTCCGACTTCAAGCTGCTGGACAGGAAAGCGGTGGAGAGTGTTCTCGCCATGCCTGAGCGCAGCATGTTTTTCCGGGCGGCATCATCCTGGATAGGCTTCAAAAGCATCTCCGTACCTTTTGAGGTGCAGGAGCGTGAGGCCGGAGAATCCAAATGGTCTGCAGGAACGCTGATCAGCTATGCGTTTCGGAATATCGTGGCATTTACAACACTTCCGCTGCAGTTTGTAACAGCCGGTGCTGTGGGCTGCTTTGGGTGCTCCCTGCTCCTTCTGGTTTATTCTCTGGTCCGGTATTTTTCCGGGCATGCGGTGGAAGGCTATACTACACTTCTGATCGTGATGCTTTTTATTGGAAGTGCTGTGATGATGAGCCTTGGGATCATCGGATATTATATCGCCAGGATCTATGAGGAAGTAAAACGTCGTCCAAGATATATCGTATCAAAGATCATACGAGGAGGAGATACCAATGAAAAAGTGGATCCTTAAATTCTATGAAAATGATGTGATCTGTTATATTTTCTGGGGTGGTTGTACGACTCTCGTAAATCTGTTAAGCTTTTATATCATGAGGGCAATGGGAATCCCGCTGATGAGTGCCAACATCATATCGATCATCCTGGCGATCCTGTTTGCCTATGTTGTGAATTCCAGATTTGTATTTCATGACCGCTGTGAAACATGGAGGGATCATATACGGCCCTTTCTGAAATTTATAAGTGCCCGTCTGGTGACCATGGTCATTGAGGTAGGTGGCGTATGGTTTCTGGCGGAGATCCTGGGATTCCGGGATATGTTTGCAAAATTCTGCACACAATTTATCGTGCTGGCGTTGAATTATATCTTTAGTAAATTTATTATTTTTACCACAGGTAAAAGGATTGGAGGTAGCAAATGATGACTTTGGATGAGGCAGTGAAGAAAGTCCGCCCTCTGGATGAAAAGGCTATGGAGGGGGCGAGAAAGAGATGGGACAGTATTGCAAAGCCTCTGCATTCTCTGGGAGAGCTGGAGAATATGCTGACACAGATCGCCGGTATCACAGGTACACCGGAGGTACGTGTGGAGAAAAAAGCAGTGGTTGCCATGTGCGCGGATAACGGAGTTGTAGAAGAGGGGGTGACCCAGACCGGACAGGAAGTGACGGCTGTTGTGGCTGAGAATTTTCTGGAAGGGACTACTACCTGCTGTGTGATGTGCCGTCAGTGTGGAGCAGAGCTTTTTCCTGTAGATGTGGGAATGGTCACAGATACAAAGGTCCGTACAGATCTTAAGGTTGCCTATGGGACCAGAAATATGACCAGAGAGCCGGCAATGACAAGAGATCAGGCGATCCGTGGCATCGAAGCCGGAATTGCCATGGCAGAGGAGCTGAAGGAAAAAGGCTATCAGGTTCTTGCAACCGGCGAGATGGGCATCGGAAATACTACCACCAGCAGTGCGGTAGCAGCTGTGCTTCTCGGAAAACCGGTGGAAGATATGACCGGACGTGGTGCCGGATTGACCAGTGAAGGGCTTGTCCGGAAGATCAATGCGATCAAAAAGGCGATCGCCCTGAATAATCCGGATCGTTCAGATGCCATTGACGTCCTGGCAAAGGTAGGTGGACTGGATATTGCAGGAATGGCAGGAGTATTCATTGGAGGAGCAGCACTTGGAATGCCGGTTGTCATGGACGGATTTATTTCCTGCGTATCTGCACTGATCGCAATAAAGATCTGCCCGCAGGTAAGTGATCATATCCTTGCGTCTCATGTATCCAAAGAGCCTGCAGCACAGCTGATCTTGAAGGAGCTTGGCAAGGAAGCGATCATCCACGCAGGCATGTGCCTGGGCGAGGGAACCGGAGCTGTGGCACTGTTTCCGATGATGGATCTGTCCTGTGCAGTATATAATTCCATGAGTACCTTTGGTGATATCAATGTAGAACAGTACGAGGAGTTGAAATAATATGCTGGTTGTTGTAACAGGAGGCAGCGGAAGCGGAAAATCTGCTTTTGCGGAAGAAACCGTACTTTCCCTTGGCGAAGCCAGAAGGATCTATATCGCCACCATGCAGGCTTTTGACGAAGAAAGCCACAGGCGCATCCGCAGACACCGGCACATGCGTGCAGGAAAAGGCTTCGAGACAATTGAAAGATATACAGAGCTGGATGAGCTGCTCATCCCGAAGGACTGCGTGGTCCTTCTGGAGTGCATGTCCAATCTGGTTGCAAATGAGATGTTCCGGGAAGGCGGCTTCCACCCGGAGGTGGCAGAAAAGATCACAGAAGGGGTGAAAAATCTTCTTTCCCAGGCAAAGCATGTGGTGATCGTCACCAACGAGATCTTTTCAGACGGGATCCTCTACGAGGAAGAATCAGAACAGTATAAAAAAGAACTGGGACAGATCAATCAGAAGCTGGCAGAGCTGGCAGAAGAGGTTGTGGAAGTCGTATACGGGATCCCTGTATGGCATAAAGGAGGAAAGGAAGCATGAAAAGCTTATGGAACAGTTTTAAGGCAGCCTTTGCCATGTTTTCAAAGATTCCTATGCCCATGGTGGACTGGAAGAAGGAAAACATAAAATATATGATGTGCTTTTTCCCCTTTGTGGGGACTGCCATCGGCATCCTGACCTGGCTTGCAGGAGGGGTCCTCGGTGTACACGTAGCTCTGGAGCCATTTTTTCTCGCTGTGATCCTTACTGTGATCCCGGTATTTATTACCGGCGGCATTCATGTAGACGGGCTTTTGGACACGTCAGATGCATTAAGCTCCTGGCAGGAACGCACAAGGAGGCTGGAGATCCTGAAGGATTCCCATGCAGGTGCATTTGCCATTATCACAGCCTGTGTATATTTTATCCTCTGGCTGGGAGCCTGGGATCAGCTCCTTGGAAATTATAACGGGATCTGTATCATGAGCCTGGGCTTTATGATGTCCAGATGTCTTTCCGGGATCGGTGTGATCACATTTCCCAAGGCAAGGACAGACGGGACTGTGGCAGAATTTTCCAGAAATGCGTCAGAGATCGTAGTGCGAAATGTTCTTATCACGATGTTTGTGATCCTTGCAGCGCTGATGATATGGGTAGATCCGGTCCTGGGTGTTCTGGCAGCTGTCAGCGCACTTCTGGTATTTTGGTGGTATCACTATATGGCTTTGAAATATTTTGGAGGGACCACAGGTGATCTTTCCGGATTTTTCCTTTGCATCTGCGAGGTTGTGATGGCACTGGTGCTTGCTCTTGGTGGCACGTTTAATCTGTAATGAAGATTTGGATGAGGTAAAAAAGATATGGAAATGATAATCGGAGGCGCATATCAGGGAAAAGCTGCCTATGCAAAAGCACAGTTCCCGGATGTGGACTGGAAATTCGGAGGAGAGATCACAGAAGAGGAGCTTCTGAAGGCAGCGGGTGTTCTGGGATTTCAGGAATACATAAGAAAAGCTCTGAAGGCAGGAGAAGATCTCACCGGCCTGGCAGAAAAGCTGGCACAGCAGGATCCGGATGTGATCCTTGTCAGTGAGGAGGTAGGCTACGGGATCGTTCCGGCGGATGCTTTTGAACGGCAGTATCGAGAAGCTGTTGGCCGGGTGTGCACTGCACTGGCTGCAAAAAGCAGAAGGGTCACAAGAGTGGTATGCGGGATCGGGACGGTGCTGAAGGATGATTAGATTATATCTGATACGACACGGACAGACACCCGGAAATAAGCTTCAGCGTTATATCGGAACAACGGATGAACCGCTGAGCACGGAGGGAAAGGAATTTCTGGAAAAGCTGACCTATCCCATGCCGGAGGCCCTTTATGTAAGTCCGCTCTGCCGCTGTGTGGAAACTGCGGGGATCCTTTTTCCGGGAAAAAGCTTTCATATTATCGAAGAGCTTTCCGAGTGTGATTTTGGAGAGTTTGAGAATAAAAATTATAAAGAGCTTTCCGGAAATCAGGATTATCAGAGGTGGATCGACAGCAATGGAACGCTTCCTTTTCCGGGAGGAGAAAGTCGAGAAGCGTTTAAGTGCCGGAGCCTTACAGGATTTCAGAAGGCTGTCACACAGTGTATCCGTAACAACATAAAGACAGCGGCTCTTGTGATACATGGCGGTACGATCATGAACATTATGGAAGAATATGCGGACAGACCCAGGGCTTTTTATGAATGGCATGTAAAAAACGGCGGCGGTTATCTGGCAGAGTTGGAGCCTGCGCTGTGGCAGAAGGGACGAAGAGAGTTCTGTGTCCGTGAAGCATATATGGAGGGTTAAGTTATGAATGAACAGAAGATCAGCTGGAAACGCAGTGACTTGAAATGGCGCGGAAAACAGGCATTCAAAAAAAATTACTGGTCAGCAGTACTGGTAAGTCTGGTGCTGGCTATTGTGATGGCAACCGGCGGAAGCGGTGCGGCCACAGGCAGTGCCGGAAATGCGGTAAGTCCGGACTACGGTGTTACAACGTATCATCTGGGTACGGATATCAATGGTGTTACCTCTTATGCCAGTCATGTATTTCGTTCCCCACTGGCAGTGCTTTTTGCGCTTCTGAGTGCCAGTGCCATGGTAACGGTGGCTCTGATCGGGGTCCTTTTCCATTTCTTTGTGGGAAATGTTCTGGAGGTAGGCGGAAGAGATTTTTACATTGAGAACCTTTATTCTGTACCCGGGCCCGGAAAGCTCCTCAGTGTATTTCGTTCCGGAAATTACGGTAATATCGTAAAAACCATGTTTTTACGGGACCTGTATCTTGTATTGTGGACGCTGCTTTTTATTATTCCCGGAGTGGTAAAATCCTACGAATATAAGATGATCCCTTATCTTCTTGCGGAATATCCGGATATGAGCACAAAGGAAGTGTTTGCAAAAAGCCGTGAGATGATGAACGGACAGAAGATGGATACCTTTATCCTGGATCTTTCCTTTATTCCCTGGTCTGTCCTTTCGGCAATTACGGCCGGGATCGCGGGACTCTTTTATGTATCCCCGTATAAGGATGCAACCTATGCGGAGCTTTATGATACTCTTGCGGCAGGAATGCCGGGAAACGGACAGCAGGTGTATGAAGATGAAAGCAGCGGCATATACGGATAAAATGATCCTTGTGAGAGGTGGCGGAGATCTGGCCACAGGAGTGATCCACAAGCTTCATCAGAGTGGCTATCAGGTCCTGATCCTGGAATGTGACCGTCCAAGTGCCATTCGCCGTCATGTGGCCTTCTGTGAAGCTGTTTATGACGGAACTGCAGAGGTAGAAGGCGTTGTGTGCAGGAGGATCACGGAGAACGATATCCGGACCCAGTGCAGGAAATGCTGGACACAGGGAGAGATCCCCCTTCTGACAGATACCCATGGAAAACATATCCGCGAACTGGAGCCGGAGGCAGTGATCGATGCCATCCTTGCAAAAAAGAATCTTGGGACCAGCAGGGATATGGCACCACTGACTGTGGGACTTGGCCCGGGCTTTACCGCAGGGGAGGATGTGGATTACGTGATCGAGACCATGCGCGGCCATAAGCTGGGAAGGATCATAAAAAAAGGCAGTGCCCTGCCGAATACCGGAGTGCCGGGACTGATCGCAGGGATCGGAAAGGAACGTGTGATCCATTCACCGGCAGCCGGTAACATGAAAAACATCTGTCAGATCGCAGATCTTGTTGAAAAAGACCAGGTGATCGCCATGGTAGGTGATACGCCGGTGAAGGCTACCATTTCCGGCGTGATCCGGGGACTGATCCGGGACGGCTACCCTGTTTTTGAGGGAATGAAGATCGCGGACATCGACCCAAGGGCAGAACAGAAGAAAAACTGTTTTACGATCTCAGACAAGGCAAGGTGTATCGCAGGGGGAGTACTGGAGGTGCTGCTTTCCTGCGGAGTGCTTCCGGGAACAGAGAAAGCTGTGAGGAATGAGAATCTGTGACCGATACAGAGCCTGGTGTCCCTGAAAGAAGTTAGAAGATAAATGGAGTGTGTCATGAAGAAAAATGAAAAAGCGCTTACTGTGGCATTCACAGGAGGCGGCGGAAAGACCAGTCTGATCCTTGGACTGGCAGAAATATTTTCCGGACAGGGAAAACGTGTGATCGTGACCACAACCACGCATATGGCATGGGAACCGGAACGTCCTTTTGCGGAGGCAGAGGACATTCCGGGAGCATGCCGGCTTATAGAACAATACGGATACGTCATCGCGGCTCATCACAAGGCCGTGCAGCCAAAGATTTCCGGCCCCGAAAAGGAGATCCTGGAAAAGCTGCCCGGCTTTTGTGATCTTCTTCTTGTGGAAGCTGACGGATCCAGGCGCCGACCCCTTAAAGTGCCGGCTGTTCATGAGCCGGTGATCCCTTCTTTTGCAGATATGGTAGTAGGAGTGATCGGTCTTGACTGCATCGGTAAAAGGATCTGTGATACGGCACACCGTCCGGATGATGTGGCGGGATTTCTGGGAAAGCGTACAGATGAGCCTGTGACATGGATGGATGTGTGGAAGATCATCCGGTCTGAAGACGGATTGCAAAAAGGAGTGGACGGGCGAAGATTTCTTGCGTATCTGAACAAGGCAGATACTCTGGAGTATCCTTGTGTGGTGGAGAAGCTTATGGCACAAGGTCAGGAGTCTGGGATCATGGTGATCTGTGGAAGCCTGCAGAGAAGTGTAAACAGCTAGTACAGCGAAAATTAAGTTTCTGCTATATTGACGCAGGATGATTTCTTCATCTGCAAGGCGGAGGAATGAGGCGTAGCGGTGGCTACGACGATTGACGACAACGCAGCAGATGAAAAATCAGGCAAGTCAATATGGCGGTTACTTAATATTCGCTGTACTAGAATCGAAAGGAAGTGGAGCGGTGATATGAAGCTGGGACTGATCATGCTGGCAGCAGGAAACAGCCGGCGGTTTGGAAGCAATAAGTTGCTGTACGGGATAGACGGAATGCCGATGTACAGGCATATTCTCCTGGAACTGAAAAAAGTGAAAGCAGCACTGGAGGAACAGGGGCACAGGTGTGAGATCACAGTTGTCACACAGTATGAGGAGATCGCGCAGGAAGCAGAGAAGCTTGGCGCGTGGTTTCTTTATAATCTGCATCCGGATGAGGGGATATCTTCCTCACTGAAGATTGGGCTGCGGGTCAACCGGGAGATGGATGCTTGTTTGTTTACGGTGGCAGATCAGCCGTGGTTGCGGTGGGAGACGGTTTTTGGACTGGTGGATGTGTTTTTGAGAGAGGGGAAGGGGATCGCCTGTGTGGAGCATGATGGGAAGACGGGGAATCCCTGTGTTTTTTCGAAGAAGTATTATGGGGAGCTGATGAAGCTTTCCGGTGATGTTGGAGGGAAGAGGGTGGTTGTGGCACATCGAGGGGATGTGGCTGTGATGAAGGTGGAAGATGGACGGGAGATGGTGGATGTGGATGTGGTTTTTGCGGACGGACGCCGGTGAGGTACCGTCTGGTTTGGGCTGGGGCTTCGTCGGGGGCTGGCTTCTAAGGCGCTGGAAATCTGCTAAAACCGCTGAAAAAAATCCAGAACTCGCTCCTGCGTCGCTCAAACAGCTGGATTTTTTCCAGCAACGCAGATTCCCACCGCCTAAGAAGCGCACCTCTCCTGCAGAGCCAGCCCAAACCAGACGCTACCTCGCCGGCTGACGTGCGAAGGAGTGGAGGGCTAGAGTGAAGGCGTGAGTTTAAAGAATATAGCGAAAAGAGTTGCTGACGTGCGAAAGGGGAGATAGGCTAGAGTGAAAGTGTGAAGTTTGTAGAAGCAGAGCATCGATGATGAAAGCACCGGCTGATGTGTGAAATCACCGTGTCTGAGACAATTTTCACTTATACAAAAGCCAGCAGGGAACCGCCCTGGCGTAGTGGGATGTTCTGCAGGAGTCCTGCTGATTCTTAGGTGGTGTGGTTTCTGCGTTATTCCAAAAAGTTCTGCTGTCTGAGCGGCTTGACGCGAGTTCAGAACTTTTTGGAATGGTTTTAGCAGAAGCCGCAGCACCTTAGAAGCCAGCGGACGACGAAACCCTTCCCGCTACGCCAGGGCGGTTCCCTGCGTACGTTCGTTATTATAATATAGATATTTCCTACATAAAGTGATTCTTAGCCGCTTCTTCCTCAGCCAGACGAACCGTCTCACCGGAAGGATTGGAGATCACTGCTGAAGCTATGATCTCACAAGGCGGGTTCCCTTTTACACTGTCAACGGCAGCCGTAACAGCAGATACATCACCAGTCAGAAAAACAGTGGCATGACCACCACACTTCGTCTGCCAGGTAAGAAAAGAAACATCAGAAGTCTTCAGCATCTGGTCGATCACCAGGATCGCATTACTGCTGCCAACAACCTCAACTAAACCAAAAGCACCATAATTCATAAATCCGTCGCCCCCCTTTATTTATTGATCGTCATCTTCAGTGCGATCTCAGTATCCTCAGAAGGAGAAGCGATCACAGTATGAGAAACAACCTTACCAAGAGGTTTGGCTGCCTCCAGCGCAACCTCCATAGCTGCATTAACGTCAGAAACAGAACCACGCATCTTGACACAGGCGCCACTCTTCAGACGGTTACGTTCAACACTCTGGATCCTGACATTGGCTGCTTTGGAAGCAGCATCAAGAGCAACAAAACAGGCAACCAGGTTATCCAGCTCAAAAACACCTACAGCCATGCCCTTATAATTATTATCCATAAAAATACCTCCATGCGGAACAGATTCCAGTAATGTGGTTTTTTGACCGATTTTACGTGGAATCATTACCGTTTTTATGGCTTTATTATAACTTTTTTAGACAAAAATAGCAAGAAATAAATACACGGATAATCAGATAGTTACTGTCCATTCCGTTTTCAGCAACATGCTTCGCGATGTACAGAATTTATGCTGATCGCATAAGTTCGCGCGGTATGTCTCGGGTTTTCTGTGATCTTCGCTCACAAAAAACAGTTTGCGGGATATTACAGTGAACAAACAGTAACGTCTGATATTTCCACAGCAGCCTTACAGGGAAATATTTACTTTGCATATCAGATATAGTATTATTTACAATAGTAAAAAAGCAGGAAGGTGTAAAGAAATGCAGACACATCAAACAGACTTTTCAACAGGAAATGTCTATCGTAACATTATGGAGGTAGCTGTGCCGATGATCATTGCACAGATCCTGAACCTCCTTTACAACATTGTAGACCGGATCTATATCGGAAGGATTCCTGAGATCGGAGCCACTGCATTGACAGGAGTGGGACTATGTTTTCCTATTATTACCCTGATCACCGCATTTACCTATCTTTTTGGAAATGGAGGAGCACCGCTTTGCTCTATGGAACGGGGAAGAGGAAACCGGGAAGAAGCAGAAATGCTCATGGGAAACACCTTTGTGATGCTGATCGGCACAGGAGTGATCCTGACAGCCATTGGCCTTATCTTTTACAGACCGATCCTCTATGCCTTTGGCGCCAGTGATGTAACCTTTTCCTATGCGTCAGACTACATAAGGATCTATCTTCTGGGAACCCTGTTTGTGATGATCACTCTGGGAATGAACCCGTTTATCAACAGCCAGGGCTTTGGAAACACAGGGATGCTCACGATACTGATCGGTGCTGTACTGAACATTCTTCTGGATCCCCTGTTTATCTTTGGAATGCACATGGGAGTCCGGGGAGCGGCTTTGGCGACTATCATTTCCCAGTTCTGTTCCGCCATCTGGGTCTTACGCTTCCTTACAGGAAAAAAGGCGATCCTGAACCTGAAAAAAAACGCCATGAGGATCTCCTGGAAAAGAGTGGGCAGTATCGTAAGTCTGGGTATGTCCGGCTTTTTTATGGCATTTACAAACAGTCTTGTGCAGGTGGTATGCAATGCCACACTCCAGACCTGGGGGGGTGATATCTACGTTGGTGTCATGACAGTTTTAAATTCTGTCCGTGACATTTTCACCATGCCGGTCCATGGGCTTACCACAGGTGCTTCTCCGGTCATGAGCTTCAATTATGGAGAAAAAGCATACGACAGAGTCAAAAAAGCAATTAAATTTATTACAGCTGTCTGTGTGATCTATACCCTGGCAGGCTGGGGGATCCTGAAGCTGCTTCCGGAATTTTTTATCCGGATCTTTAACAGCGATCCCGGGCTTCTGGAAAAGGGAGTTCCCGCCCTTCATATTTACTTTTTCGGCTTCTGTTTTATGGCATTGCAGTTTACCGGACAAAGCGTGTTCGTGGCACTGGGAAAGGCAAAAAAGGCCACCTTTTTCTCCCTGTTTCGAAAGGTAGTGATCGTAGTGCCGCTGACGGTCCTGCTGCCTCATGTGAATGGCCTGGGAACAGACGGCGTGTTCTGGGCGGAACCGGTTTCCAACCTTGTAGGCGGCTGTGCATGCTTTTTCACCATGCTGGCGACGGTACTGCCGGAGCTGAATAAACGTAAGGCATAAGACGGGCCGGATAAAGGTTTGCGGGAAATTTTGATATGTGTTAGAATGGACAGGATGATTTTTCTGCAAACTAAGCAGAAATCTTAAGAAGGGCCGGCGTATAGCCGGACAGGAATGAGAGGAAAATATAATGGCTTTATTTCAGGCATTTCGGGCAGTAAGACCTGCTTCGGAAAAAGCAGAAAAGGTGGCTGCACTTCCCTATGACGTAGTCAGCAGAGAGGAAGCGAGAAAGATCGGGGAAAAAAATCCGGAATCTTTTCTCCATATAGACCGTGCAGAGATGGATCTGGATCCGGAAACCGATCTTTATGATCCGAAGGTTTATCAGAAGGCAAGGGAAAATCTGGATCGTTTCCAGAAAGAAGGGATCCTGATCCAGGATGAGAAACCGAACTATTATCTGTATGAACTGATCCGTAAGGGAAGATCCCAGACCGGGATCGTAGGTGTCAGTTCCATTGATGATTACATGAATGGTGTGATCAAAAAGCATGAGCTTACAAGAGAGGATAAGGAGCAGGACCGCATCCGTCATGTGGATGTCTGTGATGCTAACACAGGTCCTATTTTTCTGGCGTGCAGATATCCGGCAGAGCTTCTTACTCTTATGGAAGAATGGAAAAATGCACATGCTCCGGTGTATGATTTTACTTCCGATGATGAGATCACACATCGTGTATGGATCGTAGATGAGGATGAAAAGATCCGGACTATACATAGTCTTTTTGGCGGGATCTCCTCTATCTATATTGCAGATGGCCACCACAGAGCAGCCTCCGCAGTAAAGGTTGGACAGAAGAGAAGAGCGGAGCATCCGGACTACACCGGAAAAGAAGAATTTAACTTTTTCCTGTCAGTGGTATTTCCGTATGACCAGCTGACCATCCTTCCGTATCACAGGATCGTAAAGGATATCAAGGGTATGGAACCCAAAGCCTTTATCGGAAGCATGAAATTTAATTTTGAGCTAATGGCAATGCCGGGCTTTCCATGTAAACCGGTGGAGAAACACTGCTTCGGGCTGTATGTAGACGGAGAATGGTTCCATCTGAAGGCATATCCGGATATCTATGCGGGTAAAGACAGCGTAGGTCAGTTGGATGTATCTATTCTTCAGGATAAGGTCCTGGGTCCGGTTCTGGGGATCAGTGACCCGCGTACCGATGAGAGGATCCGCTTTATGGGAGGAAACCACCGGCTGAAGGATCTGGCAGCAGCTGCAGATGAGACAGGAGGAGCTGCCTTTGCCATGTATCCTACATCCATGGAGGAGCTGATGACGATCGCAGACGAGGGTAAGCTTATGCCGCCAAAGAGCACCTGGTTTGAACCGAAGCTCCGCAGTGGTCTTTTTATCCATAAGCTTTCAGACTGATGCCGGAGGTTTTATAGATTTTTAATAAAATGGTCAGGAAAATCTTAGAAAATCACTACAGATTGCTCACATTTGTCCGGTAAGATACAAGTATATGCTGAGCAAACGCGAAAGAGGGGTTTTCATGACAAACGAACAGTATTACGATTGTATCCAGCCATATCAGAACGCATGTCAGATCATGCGCGCCAAGCTTGAGGTGCTCAACGGAAGCCTGTATCAGAAGTCTTCCGTATCTCCGATCCACAATATCCAGGAACGGATCAAATCCAAGAAGAGCATCGAAAAGAAGCTGGAGAAGCTGGGACATTCGGACAGTGTGCAGAACGCCAAGGATCATCTCCGGGATATCGCCGGGATCCGTGTGATCTGCTACTTTATTGATGATATATACAATCTTGTAAATGCGCTGAAGCGGCAGAGTGAGCTGATCTTTATCAGGGAAAAGGATTACATACAGAATCCCAAGCCTAACGGATACCGCAGCTTTCACGTGATCATTGCAGTTCCGGTGTATTATCTGGATACCATGGAGTATTTTCCGGTGGAGATCCAGCTGAGGACGATGACCATGGATCTCTGGGCAAGCATGGAGCACCGTGTCTGTTACAAGAAGCTTCCGGAACACAGGGATGAGCTTGCGGAGGCCTTCTGTCAGTATGCAGATATCCTTGGAAAGATCGAGGAACAGTTTGAAGCCTACAATGAAACAGGAATGCTGGAGGAGATCACACCTGCCCAGATTACTGAGAATCCGACGGAGGGATAGGAATGGAGATCGAAGAGGAATTTATATCCGGTTTCTGCCGTACCATGAACGGGGGCGAAACCGTCTGCTGTGAGTATACACGGCAGGAGGACAGCAGCAGGAAGCTGACCTTTATGGACTGCGCACATGAAAGATGTGTAAACACAGGCGCCTGTGAGATCTTCAAACAGGCCCATGAGCTGGAGCAGAAATAAAAGATCAAAGAAAAGAAAACAGCGAAAAAGCAATAATGATAAAACAGCAATTATAAAAAATCACAGAATACAGGAGGAGTGAGTATGAAGCACACAGTAGATGCAATGGGGAAACAGTGTCCGATCCCGGTTGTGATGACCAAGAAGATCCTTGACAAGGCAGAGCAGGGAGACGAGATCTTGATCCTGGTAGATAATGAAACAGCAGTAAACAATTTGAGCAGACTTGCCGGAAGTACCGGATGCAGCTTCGTATCCAGAAAAACAGAAGGTGGTTACGAGATCAATATGACAGTAAAATCTGATCCTGCTGCAAGAAGTCAGGCAGAGCCTGAGATCGTCTGCACACCGGCTGTTCCGCAGGGAGATTATACCGTTGCCATCACTTCCGATAAGATGGGAGATGGAGATCCGGAGCTTGGCGGGATCCTGATCAAGGGATTTGTGTATGCACTGACACAGCTGGAGACACCGCCGTCAGTTATGCTGTTTTATAATGGCGGAGCCAGACTTACCGCACAGGATTCACCATGTATCGAAGACCTTAAGACCTTACAGGAGCAGGGAACCGAGATCCTGACCTGCGGAACCTGTGTGAACTTCTACGGACTGAAGGAACCGGCAGTGGGAACCGTAACAAATATGTATACCATAGCGGAAAAGCTCACAAAAGCAGGAAAAGTGATCCGCCCGTAAACAGAAAAACATATAGAAACAACAAAAGCATATAGAAACTTACAGAAGCAGACAGAAACAAATAGAAATATACAGAAATGCCGCAGAGCCATTTTGAAGCCTGCGGCATTTCTGACATCCAGTTGGTATCTGGTTGATATCCGGTTATGAGCAAGCAACGAAGCGGATCGGGAATATCCGCCTGACTTAGCTCCGAACTTACAATTCCACATCAAGCTGCTGCTGCCACTCAAAATGTGATTAAACATACTCACATCGAGATAATGCGGATTCTCACGAATACCGCTTACTGTTTCTTT
>NZ_RCXU01000011.1:0-121957 GCF_004167315.1 Blautia sp. aa_0143 | reverse complement strand
GCAGACAGAAGATCTGACTCCAGAATGCATCTTTCATGGTCTAACTCCATTATATTTATCATCCTTTTTCTTATATCGACGGATATGTATTTATGAACTAATTGTTCTTTTTCAGTATACTACATCAGGGAAAGGAGAACAAGTGTTTCTTTTATACTATAGAGATTTTTTTGAGCAGATATGCTCAGATGTGCAATTCATCTCACCATCTGAAGAGGTGGGAGAATTCTTGCTACATTTGTTAAAAATTTTTCAGTGCAGCCCGAAGAATTGCTTCTACATCATCTGCCGGCACATCTTCCGGTACCTTTCGTACTGCACGAAGGGCATCTGCAGAACTGTATCCTAATGCGACAAGCGCCTCCACCGCTTCCTGACGACTATCCCTCAGATCAGATGCTCCCTCAGCTGCTTCTTCCTGTTGATGCGCCAGTTTCATCTCAAAAGCATCTTCCAGCTTCAGCTTGTCTTTCAGCTCCAAGATCATTTTCTGGGCTGTCTTTTTCCCGATTCCAGGGGCCTTGGAGATTGTTTTTACATCATCGGAAAGCACTGCAAAACGAAGCTCGTCTGCACTGATCCCGGAAAGGATACCCAGAGCGCCTTTAGGTCCGACTCCGTTGACACCGATCAGAAGCTTGAACATGCCAAGATCATCCTTCGAAAAAAAACCATATAGCTGTAGAATATCCTCCCGCACATAGAGAAAGGTATGGATCTTCTTTTCATCGCCTATCCGTGCTTTCCCAAGATCCTGTCCTGTCATATAAATCTCATAACCAATTCCGCCATTTTCCACAACCAGACAATTTTCACCGATATCTGCTACGGTACCTTTTACAAAAGAAATCAAATCTCAAGGCTCCTTCCCTGAAACAGCTGAACATCTGTTTCCCATATGAACGCAATAGTAACATAATTTTCAAAAAAAATCAACCCGGAATACAATCTCCGGGTTGATCCTGTATACAAGCCTGTGATTCCTCTCGCTGTTTTCTATCACTGATTAAGGAAATCCTGATCCTCAAAATAATTGATCCGCATAGAAGAACGGACATCATGAAGCGTTGCGGCAGCTTTTTCTCTGGCAACCTCTGTACCGGCTTTCAGGATATCGAACACATCTTCGGTTCGCTGCTCCCACATTTTCCTTCTTCCACGGATCGGTCCAAGCTCTGCCTGCATAACATTATTCAGGAACTTCTTGACTTTCACATCACCAAGGCCACCTCTCTGATAGTGAGCCTTAAGTTCATCCAGATTCTGATACTCTGGCAGAAATTCAGCAAAATGTTCCGGGCGGCTGAAGGCATCCAGATAGATAAATACCGGATTTCCCTCTACACGACCAGGATCCTGAACACGAAGATGGTTCGGATCTGTGAACATGGACATGATCTTTTTCTTCACAACATCTTCTTCATCAGACAGATAGATGCAGTTTCCGAGAGATTTACTCATCTTAGCCTTTCCGTCAATTCCCGGAAGACGTAAGCATGCTTTATTGGAAGAAAGAACAATTTCCGGATCTGTCAGCGTATCACCGTAAACGGTATTGAATTTATGGACGATCTCCTTGCACTGCTCAAGCATCGGAAGCTGATCTTCACCTACCGGTACATGTGTTGCACGGAAAGCAGTAATATCAGCAGCCTGACTGATCGGATAGCAGAAAAAGCCTACCGGGATGCTAGCTTCAAAATTACGCATCTTAATCTCGGATTTAACGGTAGGATTACGCTGTACTCGTGCTACCGTAACCAGATTCATATAATAAAAGGTAAGTTCTGTCAGCTCCGGAACCATGGACTGGATAAAAATATTGGATTTCTCCGGATCAAGCCCGCATGCCAGATAGTCCAGAGCAACCTGAAGAATGTTATGGCGTACTTTCTCCGGATGCTCTGCATTATCTGTAAGTGCCTGGGCATCTGCGATCATAATATAAATCTCATCATATAAGCCGGAATTCTGCAGCTTCACACGCTCTGCCAGAGATCCAACATAATGACCTACATGAAGGCGCCCCGTCGGGCGGTCGCCAGTTAAAATAATCTTACTCATGAATTTCGTTCTCCTTGAAGTATACTGAATATTTATATCCTATTATAGCCCCTTGAAATTCACCGGTCAAATATTTTTAACCGGAAACTGCAATTTTTCATTGAAATATAACCAAAAGCTTGTACGTATTTATTTATGCATTATCGGGCACAACATGCTTTATTCCAAAAAAGAACTGCCACGTCACTCGGAAAACTTCCGTGACAGGCAGTCCTTTTTGTTTTACAGAATCACATGTCTTGGGCAAACTTCCTTACATTTACCGCAGCCTGTACACTTATTGTAATCGATGTGTGCACAGAAATCGGTAACTGTGATCGCCTCGGACGGACAATTCTTCTCACATTTTTTACAGCCGATACAGCCAAGCTCGCAGGCAGTTGTAACTGCCTTACCTTTTGCGTGGGAGCTGCAGGCTACACGTGTCTGTTTGTCATATGGTACCAGCTCGATCAGGTGACGCGGACATTTGGCAACACATTTGCCACAGGCTTTACATGCTTCCTGATCTACGACCGCAATACCATTCACTATATGGATCGCATCAAATGGACATGCCTTTACACAGCTTCCGAAGCCCATACATCCAAATGTACAGTTTTTTGCACCGCTGCCAGGGATGAAAGCCATCATCTCGCAGTCTTCCACACCTGTGTACTCATATTTCACAGTCGTCTTATCACAGGTTCCCGCACATTTTACAAAAGCAACCTGACGTGCGGTTTCTTTTACTTCCTGTCCCATGATCGCGCCAATCTTGGCTGCAACAGGAGCACCGCCAACCGGACACTGATCTACAGGAGCTTCTCCCTTTGCAATTGCGGCAGCGAGTCCGGAACATCCCGGATATCCACAACCACCACAGTTATTTCCTGGAAGAACGCCGAGAATGGCTTCTTCCTTTTCATCTACCTTAACGGTTAATTTCTTGTCTGCAAGTCCGAGGAAGATACCAATGAATAAACCAGTACCGCCGACAATGACTGCAGCCATAATAATTCCTGTTATACTCATGCTCTTCTTCCTCCTATACGATTCCGGAGAATCCAAAGAATGCAATAGCCATCAGTGCTGCCGTAAGCAGAACGATCGGCATACCCTGGAAGGATTCCGGAATATCGTTGTATTCCATTTTTTCACGGATTCCCGCAAGTAATACAATTGCGATCAGGTAACCTACACCTGTGGCAAATCCGTTGACAACACTTTCAAGAATGCTGTATTCATATTTAACGTTGTTCAGTGCTACACCAAGAACTGCACAGTTTGTTGTGATCAGAGGAAGGTATACACCAAGTGCCTTGTAAAGGGATGGTACAAATTTCTTGAGAAACATTTCTACAATCTGTACCAGTGCCGCGATAACCAGGATAAATACGATCGTTTTCAGATACTCAAAATGGGTCGGTACCAGGATGAATTTATAAAGCAGTCCTGCAACAAAAGATGCAATAGTAATAACAAACACAACTGCACCACCCATGCCGGCTGCGGTTTCTGTTTTCTTGGAAACTCCAAGGAAAGAACAGATTCCTAGGAACTGACTCAATACAACGTTACTGCAAAGCGCAGAACCAATTGCGATCAACATCAAGCTTGCCATTTTCTATTCCCCCTTTTTATTCTTTGTCGGAAGGACATCCGCCGCAGGTCGCACAATTGGAGCCACAGCCGGACTGGATCTTGGAAACATCTTTGCCCTTCTTTGCCATGTTGATCTTTATTTTGTTCTGGATCGCTGCAAGTCCGGCAAGAACCAGAAATGCTCCAGGTGCAAGGATAAAGATAGTGATCGGGGTATAGCCGGCAGCACCGGTAGCTGCATCAGCAACCGGAATGATCTGTGCTCCGAAAGCCTTTCCAGAACCAAGGATCTCTCTTACAAGACCAATGGCAACCAGGCCCACTGTAAAGCCAAGACCCATTCCAAGTCCGTCAAAGATAGACGGAAGGACAGGGTTCTTGGAAGCATAACTCTCTGCACGTCCCAGAATGATACAGTTAACAACGATCAGTGGAATGTAAATTCCAAGTGACTCATAAAGAGAAGGAGTAAAGCCTTCCATCAGAAACTGTACGATAGTTACAAAAGATGCTACAACTACGATAAAGGCCGGCATTCTGACGGAGTCTGGAATAACCTTACGCAGCATGGAGATGAGCATGTTTGACATAACCAGAACTACGGTTGTGGAAAGTCCCATACCAATACCATTGATCGCAGAAGTCGTTACCGCAAGGGTAGGACACATACCAAGCATCAGGACGAAAATCGGATTTTCGGTTATAATGCCGTTTTTTAATCTTTCACCACAATTATTCATATTCAACTACCCTCCTAAAATGCGTTTTTGCAATAGCCGATAGCTGTATTGACTGCACCGGTAAAAGCTCTGGATGTGATGGTCGCACCACTGATAGCATCAATAGGCTCACCTTCGCCGCCGTCCTTGGATACATAGAATTTATCGGTATTCTTTTCAACATACTGTTCCTGGAACTTCGCTTCTGTAGCACGCATTCCAAGTCCGGCAGTCTCACTGATGGAAAGAATGGAAACGCCGCTGACGGTACCGTCTTTTGTTACACCAACTGTGATCTGGATATCACCGCCGTAACCTTCTTTATCGGTTACAGTTACCACATAGCCTTCATCTGCTGCTTCACAGACTTCATCTACGGTTGCTTTGATTCCAAGATCTGCAGCTGTTTTATCTGCTGCTTCCTTGTCTACATCTACAGCTTTAAAATCTTCCAGGCTTACATCACTGAATACAGTCTGCCATGCTTCTTTTTTTGCCTGTTCCTCGGTTCTTGCAATGGGTTCTTTGGTAACTTCGTAAACCAGTCCAAGGCCAAGGCCGGCAACTACTGTAATGATCGTAAGGATCAATGTATTTCTGATAATCTTACCCATTATTTCTTGCCTCCTTTTCCAAAAGCAACCGGTTTTGTTACTTTTTCAATAAGCGGAACCAGAAGATTGCAGAAAATGATCGCATAGGAAACGCCCTCTGCGGAACCACCAAAGAGACGGAATACCGCTGTCACGATACCGAGGCAGCAGCCATATACCAGCTGACCTTTCGGAGTGATCGGAGTCGTCACATAATCGGTTGCCATAAACCAGGCTCCAAGCATCAGACCTCCTCCAAAGATATGGCTGAAAAGATAGTTTACATCAAAGCCTTTGCCTGTTCCCAGCATATAGAAAATGACAAATATTGCAAAACTTCCAATATATGTAAGAGGTACCTTCAGATCGATGATCTTAAATGCAAGAAGGATCACTGCACCGATGAGGATCGCCAGGGCAGAAGTCTCACCGATGGTACCCTGGATATTACCAAGGAAGAGATTCTTTACAGGAATAGAAGTCCCCTCAATGAATCCCTGGCTTTTAAGCGCTGCCAGAGGTGTTGCCTGTGTAACCGCATCTACAACAGCATGGGAGCTTTTGGAAACTGCAAAGTTAGTCATTTTTCCGGCAAAAGAGATCATAAGGAAACATCTTCCTGCAAGAGCCGGGTTCATAAAGTTCTGTCCAAGTCCACCGAACAGCTGTTTTACAACAATGATCGCAAAAGCACTGCCAAGGATCGGCATCCAGATCGGGATCTGGGGCGGCATGTTCAGTGCAAGCAGAAGTCCTGTTACAACTGCACTGAAATCAGTAGTTGTATTCTTTTTATGCATCAGTCGGTCATACAGCCATTCAAAAAACACACTGGATGCAACCGTCGCCAGCACTACAAGGAGTGCATGCACTCCAAAGTTCCAGATACCGAAAAGTGTTGTCGGCAGAAGTGCGATCACTACCAGCTGCATAATACGGCTGGTGGTCATTTTATCCCTGATATGGGGATTAGATGATACGTTATACATTTGTTCCATTGTTATTCCTCCCCCTATTTCTTTTTCTTGCGCTCTGCAAGAACCATTTTTCTCATAGATTTAATACTCTGAGTCAGAGGTCGTTTGGCCGGACAGATGTAACTGCAGCAGCCGCACTCGCAGCATTCCATACCATCCATTTTTTCGAAGCCTGCCATATCGCCGTGTTCTGCAAGAGTTGCAAGGCGGGCCGGAACCACATGGCCCGGACAGACGCTTACACAACGTCCGCAATTGATACATGCAGTCTGGATCTGCTTCGCCTCGGAAACTGCGTCACGCTCCAGGAAAAGCAGGGAAGAAGTTGTCTTCGTACATGGAATATGAAGATCATACAGCGCAAATCCCATCATCGGTCCGCCGGAGATTGCTTTTGCGATCTTTTCCTTCAGTCCGCCTGCAGCATCTACCAGTTCAGACAGATCTGTTCCTGTAAGAACGGAAAAGTTCTTCGGTGTACGGATACCATCTCCGGTAACCGTTACATTACGGCTGATAACCGGCTGTCCAAGGATCACTGCCTTATAAACAGAAGTGACGGTCTCTACGTTATCAACCACGCATCCTACGTCTGCCGGAAGCATGGTGGAATTGATCTCTCTGCCTGTTACCGCATAGATCAGTGTACGCTCACCACCCTGAGGGTATTTGGTCTTAAGCTCTTTTACTTCCATACGCTCTTTGCCTTTGATGGCTTCTTTCATCCTGGCAATACAATCCGGTTTGTTGTCCTCGATACAGATACATCCCACTGCCTTCGGGAAAGCTTTCAGGATTACTTCCAGACCACCAACAATGCTTTCCGGTTCTTCCATCATCCTTCGGTAGTCACTGGTAATATAAGGCTCACATTCCGCACCGTTGACCAGGATATGATCGATCTTGTCAGGTTCCTTTGGTGAAAGCTTTACATGTGTCGGGAAACCTGCACCACCCTGACCAACAACTCCGCCTTCCTGAATCCTTTTCAAGATATCCTCCTTGGAAAGATCCGAAAGCTTTGCAGGTGCATATTCCACAGATTCGTACAGACCGTCATTCTCAATGATGATTGCATCACCCATGGCGCCTACTGCGGTCAGACGTTTCTCGATTCCCTTTACGGTTCCTGATACAGACGAGTGTATCGGTGCGGAAACAAATCCTCCTGCTTCTGCGATTTTCTGTCCTGCAAGCACATGATCACCTTTTTTTACGATCGGCTTGGCCGGAGCTCCGATGTGCTGAGAAACAAGAATTGCCAGATCTCCCTTCGGCAGATACTTCTCGACAGGACAGTTTTTTGACAAATCTTTGCCGTCATAAGGATGGATACCACCCCTGAAGGTTAAAAATGCCATAGATCTCATCTCCTCCTTTATTTTTGCAAGTACATGTACATGGTATTTCTGCGTTGCGCATATACTCTTTTTTAAAGTTGATTCTGTGTTTCTGATTTTCCTTTTCTTATTTCATCCAAGACAAACAAGATCTACTTCGCTCCCATAAATCATTTCGCGAAACATTACCAGCGAACAGTAACAAAGTAGCTTCTGCTTTGAGCAGGATATGTATGAAAGATTGAATCCAGACACAATCCTGTGATATACTTCGGTAGAAGATATTCACCAGCTCGTAAAAAAGCTGTAAATGAATAACTAATTTATGAAGCGATAATAGTCATTTTTTCACTGTCAATCCCTACATAAATCCAGTACCATTTCCTGTTTTTTATCATCAACTCTACTAATAACTATAACTCATTTCACTTTAAATTGCACTATTGAAAAGCAATTTTTTTGTGTATAATCAGATACAATCCATAAAGGAGAAAATTAACATGATCGTTAAAAAAATGCCGATTTTACAAGGGTTTCCAGACTTTAAGACTGTTAAAAAATTGACTAAAAATCATGGATTTTCAGAGCGTTTTGTACCGCTTTTCTATGATATTGAAACTACAGGACTATCACGAAATTCCACTTTTCTGTATCTGATCGGTGCTGTAGCCTACGAAGAAAACAACTGGCAGATGTACCAGTGGATGATTGAAAACGAAGAGGAAGAACCTGAACTTCTGAAAACATTTTCTGAATTCCTTCAGGATTTTTCATGTACGATCCAATATAACGGTGACAGCTTTGACCAGCCTTATCTGGATGCACGATATCAGATCCACGGACTCTCTTCCCCTTTTGCGGAGCTACCTTCTCTGGACCTTTACCGGGAACTAAAGCCGCTCAAGGGACTTCTAAAGCTTTCACGGATGAATCAGCCTTCTATGGAATCATTTCTCGGTATCACTGAACGGAACTACTGTGATGGAGGTGCCTGCATCCGTCTTTACAAACAATTCGCTTCCGGAAAGAAACCGGAAGCGGCAGAGATCGTTATGGGACATAACCAGGAAGATCTTCTGGGACTTGGAAAAATTTTCTCAATGCTGTCCTATCTTGCTCTTTTCAATGAAGATTACGAAGCACTAAATTGTGAAATTCAAGACGATCAATTGGCCTTTACCATTAAAACTAATTACGATCTGCCTGTTAAATTTTCAAATCATAGTGAAGAAATCTACATAATTGGACAGAATAACTGTGTCCGTCTTCTTGTAAAGTCTCAAAATGGACGTTTAAAGCAATACTACTCCAATTATAAGGATTACGATTACATCCCTTCCGAAGACACTGCCATACCAAAAGCCTTAAGTGCCTGCATGGACAAAAAGCTCCGAAGACCTGCCAAAAGGGAAACCTGTTACACCTGGTTCCCTGTAACAGAAGCTTTTCTGCATGATCCTTTAAAACAGAAAACCTATCTGAAACACTGCCTGCCATATTATCTTTCTGTTCTTAAATAATATCTCTCTGTTACGCAATTCCAATCAAAAAAAGGCCGTCACAATTAAATGTGACGGCCTCTGAAATTCAAAATATTCAACTGCTGTACAGCTTCTGAGAAATTACTCCTCTGTCTGCTCTGCAGAATTATCCTCGAGTGCTTTCATGCTGAGGCTGATCTTTCTGTCTTCGCCATTGAAATCAACAACCTTAGCCTCGATCTCCTGACCGATGGAAAGTACATCAGATGGTTTCGCAACGTGCTCTCTGGAGATCTGAGATACATGAAGAAGAGCATCTACTCCAGGTGCAAGCTCAACAAATGCACCGAAATCTGTCATACGTGCAACTTTGCCCTTTACTACGTTTCCTACTGCGAAGTCCTCAGCAGCTGTAAGCCATGGGTTCTCCTCCGGGAATTTAAGGGAAAGTGCGATCTTGTCTCCGTTGATATCTTTGATAAGAACTGTAACTTTATCACCTACGTTGAATACCTTCTTCGGGTTCTCTACTCTGCCCCAGGACATCTCAGAGATGTGAAGAAGTCCGTCTGCTCCGCCGAGGTCGATGAATGCACCGAAATCTGTAACATTCTTAACAACACCCTCAACTTTATCGCCTACGTTGATCTTAGCAAGAAGCTCTTTCTGTTTCTCAGCTTTCTCAGCAAGAAGAAGCTGTTTGCGGTTACCGATGATACGGCGTCTTCTTGGGTTGAACTCTGTGATAACGAACTCGATCTCCTGATCTGCATATTTGGAAAGATCTTTCTCATATGTGTCAGATACAAGGCTTGCAGGAATGAATACTCTTGCTTCCTCAACATTGACACAAAGACCACCGTCAAGTACCTGTGTTACAGGAGCCTTCAGAACCTCCTGGTTCTCAAATGCCTCCTCAAGACGTTTGTTGCCTTTCTCTGCAGCAAGACGTTTGTAGGTAAGTGTAACCTGTCCCTCTCCGTCGTTTACTTTGAGAACCTTTGCTTCCATGGTATCGCCAGGTTTAACAACGTCTGTAAGCACAACGCTTGAATCGTTTGTGTACTCGTTCTTTGTGATGATACCGTCTGCTTTATAGCCGATATTCAGGATGATCTCATCATCTTTAACATCGATGACGGTACCCTGTACGATCTCTCCATTTCTGATTGTTTTTACGGAATCTTCCAGCATCTGTTCAAAACTTAACTCTGACATGTTCTTGAACCTCCTCAATAATTTTCTTTGGGGTGGAAGCCCCTGCTGTAATACCTACACAACTACTGCATTGGAACATTTCAGAATCCAAGTCTACAGGTGTTTGTATATAGTAAGTATTTCCACATTCCTTTTTACATATTTCAAACAGCTTTTGAGTATTGGAGCTATGTCGGCCACCTACGACCAGCATAGTGTCTACCTCTCCGGCTATCGCTTTAGCTTCTTTCTGCCGTTCTTCGGTAGCATTACAAATAGTGTTTAAAATGTTTAAAATATTTAAAACATTATTATCATAACTCTTTTTGCGGAGAATTTCAACTAATTCTTGAAATTTGTTGTAATTAAATGTCGTCTGGGACACTACACATACTTCTTTTTCCGGAGAAATATTGAATTTCTCAGCATCCTCAGCATTTCTGATCACTGTATATGGTCCCTGACACCATCCACAGATCCCCTGGACTTCCGGATGGTCCGGATCACCGATGATCACAATATGGGCACCTCTGGAGCTTTCTCTCTCAACGATCTTGTGGATCTTCAGCACAAAAGGACAGGTAACATCTACATATCCGAGACCATATTTTTTGATCGTGTTATAAACCCTGCGGCCTACTCCATGGGAACGGATCACAACAGTGCCGCCCTTCAGGCTGCCAAGATCCTTCTCACAGATCACAGCCACACCTTTTTTTTCGAGATCTGAGACAACCTCCTCATTATGGATGATCGGGCCCAGTGTATAAATCGGTGCTGCATCGGAACCGATCAGCTCATAAACACGGTCAACTGCTCTTTGTACGCCGAAACAGAAGCCGGCAGTTTCTGCAACTTTTACATTCATCCGTTCACCCTTTTTCTGTATACGGAAAGGATACTCTCAACCACTTCGTCAATTCCCATCTCAGATGAATCAACAAGAACAGCATCCTCTGCTTTTTTAAGCGGAGAAACCGCGCGGTTCATATCTCTCTCATCTCTGTCAACGATATCTTTCAGGATCTCATCCATATCGCAGGCTTCACCCTTCTCTGTAAGCTCCAGGTATCGTCTGCTGGCACGGGTCTTTGCACTTGCAGTCAGAAAGATCTTCACTTCCGCATTGGGAAGAATGGTGGTTCCGATATCTCTTCCGTCCATAACTACATTATTCTCGGCTGCAAGATTGCGCTGCAGCTTCAGAAGATGTGCACGCACCTCCGGATTTGCAGAGCTTACAGATGCCATATTTCCTACCTCTTCCTTACGGAGGAACGCAGTTACATTCTTTCCGTTAAGGATCACCTGCTGCTCACCGTTCTCATAACGGATAGAGATATCCGCATCGTGACAGGCTTCAGAGATTTTTTCGTCACCGCTGATCCCTTTTTCCAGAAGATAAAGTGCCATGGCACGATACATTGCCCCTGTATCTACATAAATAAAGGACAGCTCCTTTGCCACTTTTTTTGCAATTGTGCTTTTTCCTGCACCTGCCGGTCCGTCAATTGCAATATTAATACCCATAATCGTTGCTCCTTCCTCTTTTCTGTTATTCTATCGCCTGAGCTGCCGCATACGCTGTAGACCATGCGATCTGAAGATTATAGCCACCGGTCACTGCATCCAGATCCAGTACTTCACCTGTAAAATACAGATTTTTTATTTTTTTGGATTCCATTGTGGATGGCTGTATCTCTTTTACTGACACACCGCCTCTTGTGATGATCGCTTCCTTAAACTCTCCCATTCCCGTGATCGTAAACGGAAAAGCCTTGATCAGACGGCCAAAAGCCTGACGCTCTTCCCTGGAGATCTCATGTACCGGTTTTTCCCCGGGGATACCGCCAATTTCGATCATGATCGGAGTCAGAGAAGACGGAAAAAGAACACCGATCACATTTTTAAACTGCTTGTTATGATTTGCATCAAATTCACGCAGGATCCGGGCGTCAAGCTGTTCTGCATCAAGCGCCGGCTTTAGATCCAGGAAAGCCTCCAAAGGCTCCTTTTCCAGCTTTTTGCCGATCTGGGCACTGGCGGAAAGGATCAGCGGTCCTGTCACTCCGAAATGAGTAAACATCATCTCGCCGAAATCTTTATAGAGAACTTTTTTGCCGGATTTTACTGTAAGCTCCACATTCCGAAGGGAAAGGCCCTGAAGTTTGGAGACATAATCTTCTTTTGCCACCAGTGGTACCAGTGATGGTGACTGGGAAACAACTTTATGTCCCGTTTCAGCAGCAAAACGATATCCATCTCCTGTGGAACCTGTGGACGGGTAGGAAAGCCCTCCTGTGGCAACTACCACAGTATCCGCTTCAAAAAAGGTACCGTCCGAAAGTAATACACCGGTAACTTTTTCATCCTGTGTACAAACTTCCTTTACCTCTGTATGAAGATGGATCTGCGCTCCGGATTTTTTCAGTTCCCGCTCAAGCGCACGGATAATATCTGATGAATGATCCGATACCGGAAAAACCCGGTTTCCACGCTCTGTTTTCAGCGGCACTCCTGCCTCCTCAAAAAATTCCATCACATCTCTGCTTCCATAGGTGTAGAAAGCACTGTAAAGAAATTTGCGGTTTGACATCACTGCCGGAAAAAGTTCTTCGGTATCGGAATCATTGGTGACGTTGCATCGTCCCTTTCCGGTGATGAAAAGCTTTTTTCCGAGTTTCTCATTTTTTTCCAGTATGTGAACCTGGTGTCCTCTGCGCGCAGCATATACACCGCAGAGCATTCCGGCGGCACCGCCGCCTATGATCGCAACTTTGGACATTACCTGTTATCCTGCCTTTTTTATCTTTTTTATGCACAAAGGAGCCTGCATACAGCAAGCTCCTTTTCCTGTTTTGAAATGCATCTGCATTTCTATGTGTGCTTTATACCGGGTATGCGCCGTTCTTGGTATCTGCTACAGTCTCATCAACTTTTGTCTTCTGAGCCTGGCGATATTTAAAGAAGTCCATGGCAACCTGCGGGAACAGTGCATATGTGAGAACATCCTCATCCTGCTCCTTGTACTGTACCATCTCACTCTCAAGCTTATCAAGCTCATCCTCCAGAAGATCTGCCGGACGGCATGTGATCGGTTCAATATCTCCGATACATTTTTTCTGTACTTCCGGATTGAACGGTCTGGCTGTTGCGCCATACTTACCACTTAACACGTCTTTTGTCTCTTTTGTGACAACCTTGTAACGCTCGCCCATGATCACGTTAAATACAGCCTGTGTACCAACGATCTGAGAGGACGGTGTAACAAGCGGTGGCTCACCAAGGTCTTTACGTACACGCGGAACTTCCTCAAGTACTTCGTAGAATTTATCCTCGGCATGCTGCTCTTTCAGCTGTGATGTCAGGTTGGAAAGCATTCCGCCTGGTACCTGATACAGAAGAGTCTTGATGTTTACACCAAGGTTCTTCGGATTGAGAAGACCTGTATCAAGAGCCTCATCACGCATCGGACGGAAGTAGTCAGCGATCTCAGCGAGAAGCTGCTGATCAAATCCTGTATCATATGGTGTTCCCTTGAAGGTCTCAACCATAACCTCTGTTGCCGGCTGGGATGTTCCAAGAGCAAACGGAGACATTGCTGTGTCGATGATGTCAACACCTGCCTCTACTGCCTTCATATATGTCATGGAAGCAACACCGGATGTATAGTGAGAATGAAGATCGATCGGGATCTTAACAGTCTCTTTGAGAGCCTGAACAAGCTCTGTAGCCTTGTACGGAACAAGAAGTCCTGCCATATCTTTGATACAGATGGAATCTGCACCCATATCTTCGATACGTTTTGCAAGATCTGTCCAGTAATCAAGTGTGTAAGCATCACCTAGTGTGTAAGCCATTGCAACCTGTGCATGTGCTTTCTCCTTGTTTGCTGCTTTTACAGCTGTCTGAAGGTTACGAAGGTCATTCATACAGTCAAAGATACGGATGATATCGATACCGTTAGCTGCGGATTTCTGTACAAAATACTCTACTACATCATCTGCATATGGACGATATCCAAGGATGTTCTGTCCACGGAACAGCATCTGAAGCTTTGTGTTTTTGAAACCGTCACGAAGTTTACGAAGTCTTTCCCACGGATCCTCTTTCAGGAAACGTAAGGAAGCATCGAAAGTAGCACCGCCCCAGCACTCTACTGCATAGTAGCCGACTTTGTCAAGCTTCTCAATGATCGGAAGCATCTGCTCTGTGCTCATACGTGTAGCGATCAGGGACTGATGAGCGTCACGCAGGATCGTTTCCACAACTTTCACAGGTTTTTTCTCTATTTCTGCCATAATTATTCTCCTTACAAATTTTTATAAGACAATGGGTTAGACACCAAAGATCGCCATGAATGTACCGGCAGCAACCGCTGTACCGATAACACCAGCAACGTTCGGTCCCATCGCATGCATCAGCAGGAAGTTTGTAGGATCTGCCTCAGCACCAACCTTCTGGGATACACGGGCTGCCATAGGAACGGCAGAAACACCGGCTGATCCGATCAGAGGATTGATCTTTCCGTGAGTAACCTTGCAGAGAAGCTTACCAAGCATAACACCACCAAAAGTACCGCAGGCAAAGGCAACAAGACCAAGAACTACGATCTTCAGTGTATCTACGTTCAGGAACGCCTCAGCACTTGTGGAAGCACCTACAGATGTTCCGAGAAGGATTACTACGATGTACATAAGAGCGTTGGAAGCTGTTTCAGAAAGCTGTTTAACAACTCCGGACTCACGGAACAGGTTTCCGAGCATCAGCATACCAACAAGGGGAGCTGTTGTCGGAAGGATCAGGCAAACAACGATTGTGATAACGATCGGGAAAAGGATCTTCTCAAGTTTTGTAACAGGACGGAGCTGCGCCATTTTGATCTTACGCTCTTTCTCTGTTGTGAAAGCCTTCATGATCGGAGGCTGGATGATCGGTACCAGGGACATATAGGAATATGCTGCCACTGCGATCGGTCCCATAAGAGAAGACTGTCCAAGCTTACCTGCAAGGAAAATGGAAGTCGGGCCGTCAGCACCACCAATGATAGAGATCGCTGCTGCTGCTTTACCATTAAATCCAAGGAAAATTGCAAGGAAGTATGCAAGGTAAATACCAAGCTGTGCAGCTGCTCCCATCAGGAAGCTGATCGGGTTTGCGATCAGCGGACCGAAGTCTGTCATCGCACCGACACCCAGGAAGATCAGTGAAGGAAGAATACTCCACTCATCCATTAAGTAAAAATAATGAAGAAGTCCGCCAACGCCATTGGATGAATCCTCAATGCTCAGCATAATGTCCGGATAAATATTTACCAGAAGCATACCAAAAGCGATCGGAACCAACAGCAGCGGCTCAAAACCATGTTTAATGGCAAGATATAAGAACACACATGCCACTGCGATCATCAGGTAGTTTCCCCAAGTAAGGTTGAAAAATGCTGTCTGATGGATCAGGTTTGACAGGGTATTTGTTACATAAGACATTTGTCTACCTCCTGTTTAGTTCATTGTTGCAAGAGTATCTCCATTTTCAACGGCAGCACCCTCTGCAACATCGATGCTGGCGATTGTTCCGTCCTGAGGAGCAACAACCGGGATCTCCATCTTCATGGACTCAACGATCACTACGCTGTCACCAGCTTTTACGCTCTGTCCAACAGATGCAACGATTTTTACAACTTTTCCAGGAACGGCTGCGGAAACTTTAACAGAACCTGCGCCTGCTGCCGGAGCTGCTGCCTTAGGAGCTGCTGCCGGAGCTGCCTTAGGAGCCGGAGCTGCTGCTTTTGGTGCTGCTGCAACTGGAGCTGCTGCGTTTCCGTTCTCTTCTACAGTAACTTCATATGCTGTTCCGTTAACAGTAATTGTATAACTCTTCATTTTAAAATCCTCCTAAATAATGATTATCTTTTTCTGCGGTTGACTTTGCGGATGGAACGTACTACGAATCCGTCTGTGCTTGTTTTGCCTTCAGAAGCAGCGATCGCTGCGGCGATCACGGCAATAAGCTCACCATCATCTGTCACATCCTCAACAGCAGGCTCAGCAACTGGTGCTGCAACCGGAGCCGGTGCTGCGGCTGCCGGAGCCGGTTTGCTCTCTTTTTTCTTTCCTTCCACAAGTCCGGGAATATATTTGAAAAGAGAGATCACGAAGATCAGGAATACCAGGATCACAAATACTGTTCCGAGACCCATCACTGTATTCATCGCTGCCTTCTCCATGTTCTGTGCCAGTGTATAATTCACATCAACTGTAAGAGAAGTCGGGGTTCCTGATTTATCAAATACATAAGTGAAATTCGCTTTGTTTTTCTCGAAGGATACCGGAACAACAACGGTATACTGATCATCGGAATACTCCACTGTGATATCTTTCTCATCAATATCACCTTTTTTCTCACCAAGCTCTTCTCTGGAGCCATCCCATGCACTTGCAGCACTCTGTGTGAAAGCATCCTCTGATTCCAGATATCCCTGGATATCATCCTCGGACATTGCGATGATCGCATCCGTCAGGCCCTTGGTTGTTGTGACAAGCTGACTCTTTACAGAATCATCAATCTCATCAGCAGCCCATGCAGTAGCTGTGCATCCGATCAGAAGTGCAGCTACGCAAAGAAGTGCCATGCAGACAGAAGAGATCTTTTTATAAAACTGTCTCATACGCTCACCTCACTTAGACTGTTCCATGCTTTTTGGATGGACGGTCTTCCCTTTTTGTGAACAGCATCTCAAAAGCACCGATTACATATTTTCTTGTATCTTCTGCTTTGATCACAGTATCCACATATCCTCTTGCTGCTGCAGATGCGATACCGTTCTGGAGTTCTTTGTACTCAGCTGCCTTCTCATTCAGTGTAGAAGCGTCAGCTCCCTCATACATGATCTTTGCTGCAAGGGAAGCATCCATCATACCGATCTCAGCTGTATCCCATGCATAAACCATATCTGCTCCGACAGATTTGCTGTTCATGGCAACGTATGCAGTTCCGTATGCTTTACCAATTACAACATTTACCTTCGGTACAGTCGCAGATGCAAAAGCATGTACCATCTCACCTACGGATTTAGCCATCATCTTCTCATTGCAGAGTGTAGCTTTAAATCCTGTTACATTAGTAAGAGTAAGTACCGGAATCTCAAAAGCATCACAGAATTTTACGAAGTCTGCTGCTTTTCTTGCACCTCTTGCAGAAAGAGTTCCGTCGGAAATCTCTGTCTTATTGCCATCAGCATCGTAAGATTCGCTTCTGTTTGCAACAGCGCCAACGGTAGCTCCGTTCAGACGAAGGAAGCCTGTTACGACATCCTGGCCGTAAGCTGCCTTTGTTTCAAAAAACTCACCATTATCAGCGATTCTTGAAAGCGCAATAGCTGTGTCGCCTGTGCAGCCTGCAATATCATCACATACTCTGTTCAGGTCATCTGTGCATTCCTTGAAGCTGTCATTGTCTTCATTATTCTCCGGAAGCATGCTGACCAGTGTACGGATCTGTCCAAGGATCTCCTCTTCTGTTCCGATGCCGTCAACAAGTCCTGTCTCCTCACTCTGGAACTGTGCGGAAGCTGAATCGCATTTTTCCACTCTGTTTCCTTCCAGTGCATTTGGAGTGTTTACAAACAGTCTGCCCTTCTTCTCCTCTACAAATGTAAAGTCTGTAAGAGCCGGTACAACTGCCATTCCACCGCCGCATGTTCCGAAAACAGCAGTGATCTGTGGAATAACACCGGATGCCAGTGTCTGTTTCAGATAGATCTCACCAAATGCCTCAAGTGCATCGGTAGCCTCCTGAAGACGAAGTCCCGCACAGTCTACAAGACCGATAACAGGTGCTCCAACTTTCAGAGCGAGATCATAAATTTTGGCGATCTTTTTGGCATGCATCTCACCAACTGTTCCGTTCAGTACAGATGCATCCTGGCTGTATACATACACCAGACTGCCGTCAATCACACCATATCCGGTGATCACACCGTCTGAAGGTGCTTTTTTTTCAGTCATGTTGAAATCCGTAGCTCTGGCTGTGACAGCCTGTCCGATCTCAACAAAACTGTTGGCGTCAAGCAGGGAATTGATCCTTGCAGCCGCTACGCTTTGTGTCGCATTACTCATTATACTATGCCCTCCATTTTTTTATTAATATAACCAAAAATTCAGCCGAGTATAATTGTACCTTTTTTTTGCAGAAAATTCAATACTTTTCGTCACGAACGTTAAAAAATTAACCCCTGACATATGCCAGGGGTCGCTAAATTAATGGAAATAATCCTTAAATACTTTATCCACATACCATTTATAGGTAATTCTGTCGATTTTGTCATCGGCGGTTACAAGGCAGGAAAGGAGTTCTTTTCCGTTGAGCTTTGCATGGAGTGTACCGATCTTCTGGTTTTTCTGTATTGGTGCCTGGAGCTTATCCGGAAGCTCCGTTTCCCATGTGATCGTTTCTGTTTTTTTCAGAAGATATCTTTTCTCACGATCTTTTTCAGAAAGTACTGCGTGTATTTTCAGCATAACCTGTTTGGGAGGATATCCGGAACGATCGGACTTTTGCGGATATGGATCTTCTTTTCCCGGTGCTGCTTCTGTTACCGGGATCTCAGGCAGCTGTGGAAGCTCCGGCAGCATCATATACTGATAATTTTCCCTGCCATAGGAAAGAAGCTTCTTAGTATCGCTCCATTTATAATTTTTATTTCCGGGCCATCCGCATCCCAGAAGAGCCACGATAAATAATCGCTCGTCCTGTCGGACTGCGCAGACATAACAATATCCAGCATTTCCTGTAAATCCTGTTTTTCCGGAGATCACTCCTGTTTCCATATCCAGGAAAGCATTGGTATTATGTACCGAATAATGCTTTTTTCCTGAGATATCCGTGAAAGTATAATCTCTAGTCTGGGTAATATGGACAAATGTTGCATTTTTTATTGCATACGCCATGATCAAGGCAAGATCCCGGGCTGTTGTATGATGGATACCGCCTTCATCTTCTCCATCCAGACCATTGGGTGTAACAAAATGTGTGTCCTTACATCCCAGCTCTTTTGCTTTTTCATTCATCTTCTCTGCAAAACCTTCTACGGAGCCGCCGATATGTTCCGCGATGGCCACTGCGGAATCATTATGGCTTTTCAGCATCAGGGAATAGAGAAGATCCTCCAAATAAAACTGCTGGCCTTCCCGCATGCCAAGACGTGTCTGTGGCTGAGATGCCGCATTCCTGGAAACCTGTACGTAATCATCTCCCTTTGCCAGCTCCAGAGCAAGAATACAGGTCATTACCTTTGTGGTGCTGGCATTCGGCCGTCCTTTGTATGCTTCTTTTCCGTACAGCACACGGCCGGTCTCCCCATCCATGAGAACTGCAGAAAGTGCATATAGATTTTCGTCATCTGCCGCCTTTACCGGAAAGATCTGACAAATAATAAGGACCGCTGTCATCAGCACGACAGCGGCCGTACACCGTTTGCTCATAATGCATCACCCCGTACACGGTTCATATAACTGTTTACAGTAACTGTTATATTTAATTTTATGCGGGGATAGCATCCGGATATCACTTGTATCTGTTGTCTGCCGGGATCGATCATCCGTTAAAGGTCAGGTCCCATCTGTCAGAAAGATGCCCTGGCCTGACTGCCAGTGCAGCAAGCTCTTCCAGCATATCCGGTGCCTTGGCAAGTGCCTCTTCCATCAGACTGTCCAGCTTAAGAAGCTCCTCCTTACAGTCGATCTCCGGCTCCGGGCTCATAAAAAATTCGGTAATAAACGCAGATATCTTTTTTCCTGCGGGGGAAAGGGCATGTTCCGAAAGGCGTCTCTTCCTTCCTCCATCATCACATACCAAAATACAGGTGAATATCTTCATCATTTTCAATGACAGATAAATGTTCCAGGTACGGATCGCCGGTAGTACCTGGTGTATCGTCCATGCACTGAGAAAACTGGCACGGATCCCATGCGACGGATAAAAACGCAATGGATCTTTGCCGGTTTCATACATCAGCATACGGTCAAATTCCTTCTCAAAGAGCGTATGTGAGATTTTCCCCTCGGCAGCTACCTGATTGACGTAAGGATGACAGGTAGAATCCAGGATATAATGACATCCGAACCCCAGCAGGTAAGCCATCAGTGCAGGATTTTTTTCCTCTCGGACCTTCGCCATGCCCTTTTCAAAGAATTCTCTTGCTTTCCGTCCATGCATCTGCACTCCGTACTGTGTCACCGGATTTTTGGATATAAAATAATAAAACAGGATATCCGGACCATGCTGTCCGATCCGGTACAGATTTCCGTTGCTTCGGATCAGATGCTGTAATTTTGCGGAAAGTTTCCGGTAAACCCTTTTTCCAAAAAGATCATGTGCGTATGTTGTGGGCATTTTCGTCACTCCTCTTCTGTTTTCTGATCTGTCCGGCAGGTCCCGGTAAACCGGCATCTGTCCGTGTTATTTGTTATACGTCCAGCTTCAGCTGGATCTCTTCCTCTGCTTCCGCCTTGAAATCCTCCAGCTGGACCGGATCCATTTCCGGAAGGTCTTCCAGCCCATGGACACCAAAGCAACGCAGAAATTCTTCGGTGGTTCCCAGGAGGATCGGGCGACCCGGAGCATCCAGACGTCCAAGTTCTCTCACCAGATCATAATCCATCAGCTTATTGATGGCATGATCACATTTTACCCCTCGGATCTTTTCGATCTCTGCTTTTGTAACGGGCTGTTTGTAGGCAATGATCGAAAGGGTTTCAAGCATAACGTCTGTCAGCGTGGGTTTCTTTGGCTGCGCTGCGATCCGGATAAGAGAATCATAGTATTCTTTTTTTGTACAAAGCTGAAAGGAGTTTTCGAGCTCTATGATCTGGATCCCCCGCTCTTCTTCCTGATAACGGATCATCATATTTCGGATGATATTTTCCGTTGTTGTCGGATCCTGACGGATCGCTCTGGCAATACGGGGTAATTCCACTGCTTCTCCCATTGCAAACAGGATGGCTTCGATTTCTCCTTCAATTCGTTTGATTTCCACTTATTGTCCTCATTCCTACTATATTATTCATCTGCGAACTCTGTCAGATTCTTCCATGTGTCCGGATCCGTGATAACTTCCACATGAATATCATCAAAAAGATCTTCCTGTTCTGCATGAACATGTCCCATTTTCATCAATTCCAGAATTGCCAGAAATGTCACGATCAGCTGTATTTTGGAATGCTGGTTTTCCATCAGCCTGCGAAAGCTGAATTTTCGGTGAGTTTTTGCATATTCCTTCATTTCCAGCAATTTATCGGAAAGTGATATTTCCTCTTTTTCGATCCTTCCGAATTTACTTCGGATCGGATCGATCTTATTTTCCTGTCTGCGGATCAAAGCCTGATAGATCGCACTCATCCGCTCCAATGTCAGACCCCGGAGAAGTTCCTGGGGATCAGACGGTGGAGTATACTGTAGCACTTCTTCCGGAAGATCCTGTTTTCGGTAATAAACCCCTGCCGCATCTCCAAGCCTGTCCCGTAATTCATAGGACATATATTTGTACATCTTATATTCCAGCAGCTTCTGCACAAGCTCTGCTCTGGGGTCCTCCTCTTCTCCTTCCTCATTCACTTCTTTCGGAAGAAGCATTTTACATTTGATATCCAGAAGAGTAGCTGCCATGACAAGAAATTCACTCATGATCCCCAGATCTTCTTTTTCCATGGAATGCAGATATTCCATATACTGATCTGTGATCTCCACAATAGGAATATCATAGATATCGATCTTGTTTTTGTCGATCAGGTGAAGCAGAAGATCCAGAGGGCCTTCAAATACATTCAGCTTAACAGATAATGCCATAGGGTTTCCTCATTTCATTTTTTCGGAAGGTTTTATATCGATCACCAGCAGTTCCCTTGGATTATGGATCCGAAGGGGAATGGTATGTTCTCCAAGTCCAGCACTGACGATCATATGCTGATCCCCTTTGTGAAAGTCTCCACAGCAAAACGGCGGAAGAAACAGATATTGAGGAGATGAAAGACCGTAATGTTCACTAAGGCGGACAACGCCTCCGTGATAGTGTCCGGACAGGATCAGATCCGCGCCCCATTCAAAATAGGTTTTTCCGTATTTTGGATTATGTGCCAGCAGGATCTGCATCCCTTTATCTTCAGGTTTTCCGATCAGTTCTTCCATCACTTCTTTTTTCAGCTTCGGTGATCTCGGCTTGTGATAATATTTGATGGGAAGCTCCAGGCCCCAGAAACAGAAGTGCTCTCCCTGCAGGACCATAGCTTCATGTCCGTTCCTTAAAATATGCACGCCAGCTTTTTTCAGTGCCTTTTCATATTTCGCATAATATGGCCGATATTCTTCGGAAAGGCACATTTTATATTCATGATTACCAAGTGCATAATACACGGGAAAATCCCTGGCAAGCTCTGTCAGCAGCTTACATGCAGTTACCAGAGTATCCGTTTCTGTACGTACAGCCATGTCGCCGGCAGAAAGGATCACGTCCGGGGCAAGTTTTCGGATCGTCTCTGTCAGCCGTATATTGTCTTTTCCGTAGGATATCCCGTGAAGATCCGCAAGAAGGATCATCCGCACGCCCTGTGGGGCATGGATCTTGTCCATATGGATCTCATATTGTTTGATTCTGAATTTTTTCATATTATTTTCCAAATCCGCAGTTCGGGAAAGTGCAAACCGGACAGTTCAGACAAAGTCCGCCCTCTCCCAGCCTGGCGATCTCCTCTGCCTTGATCTCATCATCCGCCATTACTCTGGGCAGGATCAGATCAAATACCGTTCTTTTTGCGTACATGACGCAGCCCGGAAGTCCAAGTACCGGTATGGATCTTCCGTTCCTCTCAAGATATGCCACAAGCAGCATAGCTCCCGGAAGTACAGGTGCTCCATAGGTTACGATTTTTGCTCCGGTATCCCGGATCCCGCCCGGAGTACGATCATCGGGATCCACACTCATTCCGCCGGTACAGATGATCAGATCTGCTCCTGCATCTGCGAAAGAAAGAATTGCCTTTGTGATCTCTTCCTTATCATCTCCCGGCATCACCTGGCCTGTCACTTCTGTCGGAAACCCGGAAAGCTTTTCCCGGAGTACCGGTGTGAAGGTATCCTGGATCAGTCCTTTTTTGATCTCACTTCCGGTTGTGACGATCCCTACTTTTTTCTGCTGGTAAGGGAGAATGTCAAAGATCGGAAGGTTTCCTGCTGCCTTCTCTGCTGCATCCATTTTCTCTTTCTCGATCACAAGCGGAATGATCCTGGTTCCTGCAACCTTATCACCTTTTTTTATCGGAAAATCGCCATGTCTGGAAGCAATCATCATTTCTCCCAGAGAATTCACAGCCACAAGTGCATCACGACGTATTTTCAGAATACCATCGATCTTTGATACCACCTCGATCTTACCTTCTTTGATCTCAGTTCCATGTACTTTGGAAGAATTTCCAGCACAGATTTTGTAAAGGATCTCTGCAGCTTCATTTTCGTGAAGAATCCCCGGTTTTTTCTCCCACACAAAAAGGTGTTCTTTTCCTACAGAGAGCAGCAGTGGTATATCCTCTTCTTTCACTACATGCCCCTTTTTGAAAAGAACGCCTTTTTTCTCATCTTTTATGATCTGCGTGATATCATGGCACAGAATGTGTCCCACTGCGTCTTCTGTTCTGATTTCTTTCATCCAAAATCCCTTCCCTGTTCTGCTATTTCTTCAATCCGTTGTATTATACATCCAGTCTGCCCTTTTTGTCAAAATATGTTGCAGGCATCACAAAAGAAATGCCTGACAGGTTCTTTCCAGCCAGTCATGGTATCCGGCCTTTTTTATTGTTTCCCCGTACAGGATATCCAGACTACCGATCTTTTTCCCATCCTGATAGTATTCCTGTGCCCCTGCTTTCTGCCCTTTTTTCACCGGCGCACTTTGTTCTTTGGGAAGGATCAACTTTTTCTTAACATTGTCAGGTTTCGTTCCATCTGTGCTGATATATCGGAATTTCCCTCTATATACAAGCGGAACCTGCTCTTTGACTCCTTTGTGGAGCTTCATAGGTTTCAGTGGCTCCAGAGCATCATCCAGATACAATGTGCATTTAGAAAAGCCGTAATTTAAAAGAGCTGCTGCATCCCGGAATCTTGTTTTCGGGTTCGGTGCGGCCATCACTGAGGCGATCAGTGTGATCCCATTTCGTTCTGCCACAGCACTGAGACAGTATTTTGCAATACTGGTGCTGCCTGTTTTAAGTCCCATACACCCCTCATAGCTGCGCAGCAGTTTATTTGTGTTGGTCAGTGTAAATTTCGAGGATCCTTTTCTGGTAACGTGTGTGATATCCTCCATCCAGACAGATGAATATGTAAGAACTTCCGGATATCTGCTGATGAGCTCCCTGCTCATAAGTGCAATGTCATAGGGAGTTGTATAATGCTCCTGTGATTCCGTCAGCCCGCAGCAATCCACAAAATGGGTATTTTTCATTCCAAGATCCTTCGCCCTCTCGTTCATCCTCTCCACAAAGGCTTGTTCTGTTCCCGCAACATGCTCCGCCATAGCTACGCTGGCATCATTTCCGGAAGCGATCACAATACATTTGATCATGGTTTCTGCAGTCTGCTTTTCTCCTTCTTCCAGAAATACCTGAGACCCTCCCATGGATCTGGCATAAGCACTGGTGGTAATGCTATCCTCCAGATGCAGGGTTCCCTCACGGATAGCATCAAAGATCAGAATCAATGTCATGATCTTTGTAATACTGGCCGGGCTTCTTCGGGTGTCAGGATCCCTGGAATAGATCACGGTACCGGTTTCTTTTTCCATAAGGACTGCACCCGGCGCTTCGATCAGCTGCTGTGCTTTTCCACTATCTTCCGTTTCTCCCCTGACACCAATGGGTGTCAGAGCCAGGCATAAGACTAAAATACAGATCAAAAGACTTTCCGGAACACTTCTGTTCATAAGCTCACTCCTGCCGCAAACATCTCTGTTCTATTGTAAAAGCTTTCCTGAAAGATTATTCCTGAAATTCTGAAAAAGCATAGATTCCGGGCCGTATTCCTGTATCTTTCACTCTGCATCGCTTTGCTTTTTCAGTTCTTCGTCATACAGCTTAACACCTGTTTCACAATTTCCAGCAGCATATTTTCTTGCATAATTCGCTGCATCGATCGCCTCAGATGCATTGTCACATTCTTTGGTGATCAGATAGATCCCAGTGCGGAGACAGAGCTCCATATCCGGATATTTCTCTTTCATCTGCCGTAAGAACTCCTGATTGGTCTTTAAAACAGATGTTTCCGGATCAACATCCATATCACATGGAGTGAAAAGGATAAAATGATCAGAGATCGCCCTGGTAAAATATACATCCATATCTGTTTTTAGAACGCTTATCACATACTCGGAAAACTGCCGCAGGATCTGATCTCCCACACGATATCCGTATTTTGCATTAATACGTTTAAATTTTTCAAAATCGGTATATATCACTGCATGTCCCGGCCCGTAACCTCCGATCAGCATTTTCTCCACATTTTCGCGAAATCTTGAAAAAGAAGACAATCCGGTAAGCTGATCCCGTCCGGATTCTGCAGCAATGCTACGATAAGCACTGTTAAATGCCTGGTTCTTGGCATAATGCGCGGAAATGATCTTGGTCACTTCTCCCAACAGCTTACGATCTTCTCTGGACCAGAGCCTTTTTTCCTGGCAGGTCACATATGCAATGGCCCCTGTATAGCTTCCCTCGTAATACATAGCAGCACAGACTACAGTTTTTGCTCCGCACTGTAACACATTCTTTCTTCCCTGTTCCGAATATTCAGCCAGATCATTCTCCTGAATCACCACAGTACCATATTCATCATTGTGGCGAAACAATGTGATAAAATCACTTTTTGAGAAATGTATCTCATCTATCAAAAGCCTGTATTCTTCTTCCGAAACCCATTGAAAAACCCTGTTTATTTTCTGCTCTGCCACCTTGGTATGCAGGACTGTGATCCGGTTAAGCCGGAATTTCAGACCGATCACTTTCATCAGAAGTTCAATCGCTGCCTGAAAGCTGCTCATTTTTTCAAATATTTCAAATGCAGTAGAAACAATATCATTATGAAGATATCTGGCATCTATCTCAACACCCTCGTATAATTCCTGCTTTTCCTCTGTCTTATCCTCAAAACGTCTCAGATTATCACAGAAAGCATAGCGGTTTTTTCCATTTTTCTTTGCCTGGTAAAGTGCCCAGTCTGCATTTTCAAAGAGCTGCTGATATGTATATCCGGAAACATTTTCCGGAAGAAAGCAGATCCCCACACTGCAGGTTGCCAGATACGTGGTTCCCGGAAATTTAAGTTTCTGCACTTCCCGTATCAGTTTTCCTGCCTTTTTCATGATCGCTGCATGGCTGATATCCTTCAAAAGGATCACAAATTCATCGCCACCCAGACGCATGATCACATCATTAATGTCGAACAAAGCCACAAACAGCTCCGCAAAACGTTTCAGGACTTCATCACCGAACATATGTCCGTAAGTATCATTTACATTTTTAAAATAATCTACATCAAGCACCATCATCCCGCATCCTGCATAGGGATTTCTGGATGCAAGGTATTCATCGATCAGTTCTTTTCCGAAAAAGCGGTTATACACTCCGGTCAGAGGATCTTTCTGGGCACGTTCCTCAAGAAATTCTTCCTGCAGCTTCTCCCTGGTGATATCTCTGGAGCTTCCTATGAAATAATGATATCCGGTATTTTTATCCTGTGCTATAAATCCCCGTACTGTCAGAAGACTCGCATTACCGTCTTTATTGATACACCGCACTTCTATCGTCCCGCCTTCCCGGGATGTCAGAAAATCCGTCAGGTACTTCCAGTCGTCTTTATAAACATTGCTGTATTTCTGTCCACTGGTCTTAAAATCCGTAATATTTTTTACAGGTCTCAGGTATTCATCCAAACGTTCATATATGTCCGTCTCCTGACAGTACTGAAAAAGCTTCAGTGTAGTATTTCGATAAATGCAAGCGTATTTTTCCAATGTATCCCGAATATCAAAAACGGGATTTTTTTCGTCTGTTTTCATCATCGACCTCCCAGAGAGTTCTTGAGTTCACAGTATTTGTAAAAAAGTATACCATATCTTTGGGTATATATGTAGTTCTTTTATTTCTTTTTACAGTTTGTTTTTTACTATATAAAATACGCTGCGGAGGGCAGGATTACTCCTGCCCTACTGTCTTTTTTCATGAAAATGATACTGGTATGGTATTTTTTATGCTGTCATTGTGGGAATATCGATCATATCTGGATTTCTCATTTACAAAAGTCAGCGATGCATTTTTGTTTTGCATTGTCAGAGCAGCCGTACCGGAAGCAATCTTCCGGGGATCTGTACCATATGCAGGTGCAGCGCCTTTTATGATGCGGACATTCTCTGTATTTGCCCGTACATCTTTCAGATAGTAGCGTAGTACCGGTTTTTCCCAGACCGTATACTGCCCCAGCGGGATATTCCTGAGAGTGACCGATAATGTTGCATAGCCATTTTTATCGGTTTCATAGCTTCCTCTGGTAAAGGTCACATAATCCTCATATCTGTGAGGATTTCCGGATAGATCCGTACCTTCTGCCACAAAGGAAAAGGTTGGATTTCCATGAGCCCAGGTAATATCCTCCTCTTTGATCTTTTTTATGATGGTGATGCTTCCCAGTGGAAGTGTCACCGGAGTATTCTCTGCTTTTAAATCCACAATGTCTGTATCTGTGTTTTCTTTTTTCTGAAAGATTACCTCCTTTTCGTATTTGCCTGTATAGTTTTCCGGATTTTTTGTTTCCACTACTTTGAACCTTCCCTGATTGTCATCTGTGAGCACCAGCTCTTCGGTAGAGTACCATCCGGTTTCTCCGTCAAACTTCAGGATGCTCTGCCCGCCCAGGTCATTCTGGTAAGTCTGCTTCCCTCTATTCCACTGAAGCACGGTAAATTCAGCATCTTCCAGAACTTCCCCGGTATAGATGTCTGTTTTTCTCAGACGGATCACCCCTTTATATTCCTTTTCCTTTTCATTGACAACTTCAAAGGAAAGGCGTGCATCCTTGTCTGTGATATTCACCTCTTCTTCCCAGCTTCCTGTATATCCGGGCGGAGTCTTTGTTTCCGCGATCTTATATTTTCCCTCATTATCCGAAGTCTTCAAAAGTTCACCACTTACATAAAGTTCACTGGAGATGTCATAATCCAGAAGAGTTCCTTTTTCTTTATAAGCTTTTTTGGCTGCACTGTATTCATAAAGTGTAAATTCCGCACCTTTCAGGATCTCACCGGTTTTCGCATCGATCTTACGAACTTCAATCCTTCGTTTTTCAGTCTGGTAGTTCACTGCTTCAAACAGAAATTCCTGCTTTTCTCCCGGCTTATCCAGCGTAAAATTCTTCTGCCAGTTTCCGGTGTAATTGGGAGGAGATTTTGTCTCACGCACACGGAATTTTCCCTGATTGTCTTCGGTATAATTAAATTTCCCGGAGTTATAGGTACGCTTCTGTCCATCATAAGCCAGTTTTTTTAAGGTTACGTAGGCTTTGCTTTTTTTACTCCACTGATACAGGGTGAATTCAGCTCCTGCCAGTGGATCGCCGGTATTTCCGTCTTTCTTTCTGATGGATACTGTTCCGCTGATATCCATGATATCCGTTACGCTGACGGTTGTCGTCTTTCCGCCGGTTACTGTAACATTTTTGATAGCGGTGTTCAGTTTATAGCCTGCAGCGGCTTTCGTTTCTTTCACATAGTATTTTCCCGGAACCAGTTTTGAAAAAAGGATCTCTCCACTGGCGTTTGTTGTTCCGGTTGAAACCTTCTGATCCTTACTGTACATAGTCCGGTATCCGGAGGTCAGAGCTTCTGCTGCAAACAGTCCGTACTGCGCTCCCTGGATCAGTTTTCCCGTGTTGGGTTCCTTCTTGACCAGCTTTGCATTGCCGTAAACCGAAGGCTTTACTGAAAACGAAAGGCTTCCTCTTGTTCCCTGGTATACGTAAGCACCAAAATCCTGTACTCCATCTTTTCCTGCCTGGGCACTTCCGTCAACCAGGATATAGGAAACCGGCTGAAGCAGCATTTTACAGGAAAACTTCTTTGTCGCAGATGCATTTAACGGAAAGATCAGAAAAAAATATGCCCCATCCTTAAGGCTCAGGCTTGTCCCCGACATCATTTTGGGATTGGTTTTCTGTGAATTATAATCCGCTGCGCTCGTCCAGTAGGCCAGCTGCCATTTTTCTGCGGATCCTCTTGTTATGGTGATCCCGTTTCCTGCTTTTGCTCCATCCGTCACTTTCATAAGAGTACTCATCTGAAATCCGTCCTTCATACTGTCCGGAACAAAGGGAAAACCTGCAGGTCTGCTTCGAAATACACTTAACGGGATCGTCTTTCCGGATGCTGCTGCCCAGGAACCGTCTTCGGAAACATAAACGGCAGCTTTGTTTCTTGCAGGGATCGTCAATGTCTGGATCTTATCGATCAGGCGGTTTATCCCTGTATGTTCTACTTCTGCTGCTGTGGCATATCCACAGTCATTAAAATATACCTTTGACAGCGCAATATGCGTAAATACATAACGGTTCTGCCATTTTGACCAGTCTATGTGACTGCAGGAGGGGTCGTATCCGGTTCCCAGATCCCCCGGTCCTCCGTAACCAAAGTACAAAAGCTTCTGGATTACAGAATTAGTCAGTGCTTTTACTGCCTCATTCTTCAGCGTCATACTGTCCAGTCCATCCTGAGTTGCTTTCAGGCAATACAGAGGTGAAACCTTTTCCTCTCCTGTATCATCGATATAATGTACAGAACGATACGTACATCCCATACGGGTTTTATTTCCGGGACCAAGAAAATCATTGGCAGCTGTCCAGATCTCATCGCAGTAAACCCTGGTCCAGCTGTCCAGATAATACTGGGACGGGGAAAGTGCTGTAGCTGCGATAGCATCCTCTCCTTCTGAGATTACTTCCGCACTGCCAGCTTCCCGGAACTCCCCGGGAAGTGCTGCAGAAAGAGCAATAATCTCTCCGTTTTCGATATCCTGGATCAGTTCCTGATCCTCTTCACTTTCTCCTGTAAGGATTTCCGCGTTTTCTTCCGTGAATACAGTAAATCCCGGATCCTTTGTCTGCTCCGGTATCTCTGTCAGAGCTATATTTTCTCCTTCTTTTGAAACAGCTTCCGGTTCGATCAGCTCATCACTGTCCGTATTTTCAGTATTGTCTTTACTTTCTTCAAAAGCTTCCTCCACCGTTTCCGGTTCAGGCAAGGCTGTCGGAACCGGCATCTCAGCCTCCCCAGGCTGATCTGTTACCGGAATATCCGGGGCCTCCTCTTCTTCCTCCGGTTCTGTCTGTTCCTGCTGCGGATCTGCTGATACCGAACTCATATCTGCTGCAGGACTGGCCGAAACCACAAGAGAAGAAGCTGTGATCATCAATGCCAGCCATGCACCGATCATTCTTCTTTTCAATTTTTTCGTCCTCCTTTCCATAGCGTCAGACTGCAGGTAAGCAGCGCCATACCAGCCATCAGTGCAAACAGGATCACAGGAGATTCATCTCCTGTCTTCACTGGTGTTGTCCTTACCGAAGAACTGTTATTTCCGGAAGCTCTTTCTGTGCTTTCTTTCCTGCCATTCCGGCGTGGAACAGGGCTAGTATCCACCGTCTCCTGATCCTCCTCCACAGAAAAGATCCATTTCACATCTGCTGCCCGCAAAGCATATAGATTATCCAGCTCTGCCGGAACCGTAACCTCAAATCTCATGTTTCCTTTTTCTCCGCTGGAAAATTCCCCCAGGGACACGGCTTTATTGAGAGACGCAGCCAGAAGATCCCCGGAATACAGCCTTTTATCATTCATGGTGATCACCAGCTTCAGATTTTTCAGAAATTCCTGATCCTTTACCGATTTACATTCCGGTGATGTGCGGAAGAATATCTCTGCAGCATGCTCCGTTGTGTTACGGATCTCTACAGAATCATGAAAAACATCTCCCGGCATTGCCGTGGAAAATCCGGAAAAAAAGTCTTCCGGAGCCGCGATCAGTTTGTGCGCATTTCCTTCAAACTCCACCTTCAGATCCACCGGACTTTTTTTCTGAACCACAAGACCATCGGTATCGTGGATACATCTTAAGATCTTCTGATTTCCCCAGGGTGACATGGCACGGAAATCCGGTGCAAAATTTGCCGCCTGGACAGCATCCGCCACGATGGTGATCCCCAGCTTCTTATCCTGGTAGGATTCATCCCATTGAGATGGTACAGTCACACCGGTAAAAATATCCACGCTATCTCCCTGTTCCAGCTTCCTGGTATAATAAAAATACTCTCCCTTCCGGATCCATCTCGGTGACATTCCTGTAAGATTCCTGTCATCCAGACCATCCAAACCTTCCAGATCATCTGTATAAGAGATCTTCACCCTTACCCAGCAGGGCTCTGAGCGATTGGTGATCCTTGGGATCTTGGATATTTCATCTCCCGGAAGAACGATCCGGCGATCTTGATATTTCATTTCTCGGCCGTCCTTTTTTTCCAGTTCTTGAAGAGAAATATTGATATCTCCCACTGATATGTGATTGGTCACTGTCACGGAATCTGAAAATCTGGCATAAGCAGCCGTGCACGCCAGGATACTGCCTGCCACAGCAGCACCTGCCAGCAGGGCTTTAAGGTGTTTTTTCAAGCATTCCCCCTCCTTTCTGCCTGAGCAGAAACCGGATCTGAAAAATACCTCCACGCACTTTCATAATCTGAAAATCCTTCTGCCTGTACAGCTTCCTCATAAACATTGATCTCAAAATCCTTAATGCTGTCCCTGTAAGTATCATCGATCTTTTGGGGATCGATCTGAAATCCGGTACACAGAGGAGCTGTTTTTTCACCCTCGGATATTTTTTTCCGGTAGTAATAATAGCCGTCCTGACTGTTATACACCCAGTTTGCCGTATCCAGACCTGTTAATTTCACGCCTCTGCCGATATCGTCATTGGAGTAGGAAAGGGACATCCTCACATAGCAGTCTGCCTGGAACCCTTTCACACTGCCGGAAAAATTTCCGATCCGGATCTCTTTTCTGTAGGATGGACCATTCTCCATAGGCGTAGGTGTAGGATCCGGAAAATCTTCCTCGATCTCCGTTGTCACATACCCTACTGCAGCAGAATTTATCTTTTTTTCGAAGTCTGAAAAATACGCCGCAGTCCCTGTTGCGCACAGGAGCCCTGTTATCAGGAGAAGGAAAAAGGGTCTTTTTAATTTATTCATTTCGTGACACCACCGGCCTGTCCTTTATTCTGATTTACATATTTCTGGTAAGCAGCAGTTGCCTGCTCCAGAACCGTAGTCTTGTCATCCCCGGTATTGGTAGCCTGGATCGCATAAGCCCGTACCGGCATATCGATCTGCTGTGTATCTAGCTGACCTTCGATGATATTGGCAAAGGTTACTGTATCAAAAAGAGTTGTTGTCTTTGTTCCCGGCTTCAGGATGTGGTTATATGCATAGGTGTAAACCATATTCTGCCCCACTTCGGTCCGCTCCAGCTGTGTCCAGTCCTTGTTTTTGGTGAAGCTGAACAGCTCTGTTTTTGCAAGTGCATTTCTGGTGCCATCCTTGGCTACCGTGATCACATTTCGAACCGGAACAGAAACTTCCAGATAGACAAATGCTTCATTTACTCCTTTATTTGCTACATAGGGATCCTTCCGGATCACCTGAGTAGGAACCAGATCTGTATTGTCCTCCGGTTTCCAGTTAGGCTCATCCAGGTCGATATCCACTTTTCCTACGGTAAAGCTGTTGGTTGCCGTTTCAAAATCCGTAAGATATGCAGCTGTTCCTCCGGCTGCCAGTGCAGTGATCACAGCAGCAAGTGCAATTCCTTTTACCAGTTTTCTGTTTTTCATCATGATTAAATTCCTCCCTGTATTTTTTTCTTTTTTGGGGTATATGCCAGATCAAAGAGTACTGACAGACATGCCGCTATGCAAACTGCGGCAAAAGGGATCCGGGCTTTCAGAAAATGGATCACGTAGCCCAGATAAGGCAGGTGAAAGACTACCCGCCCGATGATCTGTGACGCCTCTGCGGGAACAGGATCTTCTGTCTTGTTGGCGTCACCTTTTGTGATAAAGATATCCTTTTCTTTTTTAACCACTCTGTGGGTGACAACGGTATCTCCGTTATGAAAAGTAATGATATCTCCCTTTTTCGGAGAAAACTCTCCTTCCTTTGTAAAAACCACAGCTCCGGTTGGGATCTCAGGTTCCATGGATCCGGAATAGACCACATAGGGCCGGATCCCGAAAAGTCCGGGAATAAGAAGCACCAATGCCATCACCAGCATCAGTCCCAGAACTGTGTTGCCGATACATCGAAAAAATATTTTCATTCCTGTATTCTGTTCTACATACGATATTTGATGATCACTTCCCTCTGCAGGGAAAGAAACAGTGTTCGGATATCAGGAAAATTCCGGCGGAGACCTGCCCCACATAAATTGAGCCATAAAAAAGTCCTCCCTGTATAGCAGTTAATATGGCAATTCGCAACATGCTCCCATCACTTAAACTCACAGATTTTGAAGTGAGGACAAGCATGATCAAAATAATAATACAGCAAAAATACTGAATGGAAATTATTCGAGCAGATATGCTCAGATGTGCAGTTCCTCTCATTACTTACAGAGGTGAAAGATTCCTGCGACATTTGTTAAAAAAGATTTGTTTCAGATGATGTTATTATAGGGTCCGCAGATCCGGAAGTCAATCAAATTCGTCCGACAGGATTCGACACTGGTTTCTCAGCGGGTATGTCTGTCACCCTATTTTTCATAAGCTGACAGACCCTGCATCCGTGCAACGCCAGATTTTTTTACAGCTGTACCAGAGAGTAAATATATTCCAATGGAAGCAGCATCAGATCACGGATTTCCCGTTCTTCCTCTTCTTTATTTCCGGAATTTACCGGCAATTCGATCCGGAAAGCCGGCTGGCGGATCATTTCTCCGTAATACTGTTCCGGCCTGCCTGTGCTCCTTCGCCCGTTCTGCGCTTCTCGTTCTATTGCAAGCTGCTCCAGCTTTCCCCTGGTACATTTTTTTAAGTGACGTGCAAGACGGTAGCATCTCTGACCAGTGGAAAAATTCTGATCCCGCCGATAATAAACCACCTTTTTTCCATATCCGCAGAAAACCAGCAGGCCACGTCCTCCGTATTCCTGAAAGATCCGGATCAGTGCACGTGTCTCATTTTCACTGGCAGGCTGCTGATGGATCTTTTTTCTGCTGCAGAAGGTAGTAGGAAAATTCCTTGCAGTATCCATTCCTCTTGCATTTCCCTCGAATTCATCGCAGGGAACATCCTGCATTTTCAGCATCTGACGGAAAATGGGATTTCGCACAGTATTGTAGCCCTTCCGGCAGATCTCATATCCATCCGGATTGACCACCGGTATGATACAAAGCCTGGTCTGATCCAGGAGCTTTTTTACCTCATAAAGCTCGTCCACGGTCCAGTTGCATTCATATATTCTGCAAAGCTCCAGTGCCATCCTGGTAAGCCTGTCCGTCATCTGTCCATCCGTTCCGGAAAAACCGGCCACACAGAAAATACAGGCATCTCCCTGTCCGATCTCCAGCATAGGGATCATCCGGTCATCGTGGCTTTTTCCGATTACCCGAAACTGTGTAAAGCTGCTGTAACGCCTGGCTGCCTCCCACAGTGAATAATAAATTGCTTCGTAGGTTTTATCCTGTACTGTATCCATGATGTTCCCTTCCTTCCATCTTTATACATGTTCATTATTATGTATATTATGCGAAAGGGCATAAAAAAAGAACCGGTTTAACACCGATTCCTTTTGTTTACAAAATAATTCAGGATACCGCCGCCGATGATGATCACCAGCGCAACTGCAACCACTCTTTTTGCTGCCTCCTGAGGAAGCTGGCCCTTGGAGCCAATGGAAGCCTCATAAAAGGTCAGCGTATAATCGATCTCATGCGGGGCGCCCATGGCCAGTGTATCTGCGATCACTTCCATCTTATCATCCAGGGCAGTTACCGGGACAGTAAAAACAGAATTTCTGCCTTCCTCGCTCTCGTTGAGATATTTTTCCCCATCTACGATCATATAATCATAGTTGGAGCTGCTCCACTGGAGCCGTGCATACATCTTCCCATTCTTTACCAGCATCAATGTGGGGGAAGAAACGCTGGCCTTTCCGCTTCCGCCTTCCAGCTCCACCTGTATGGAATATTCTCCGTCCTCCAGATCTGTCTTCACTGCGTTCTCTCCACCTGCAGCCAGAACCTGTATCGGGCATAGCAGCAGCATAGTCAGAAGAAGCAGCATTATTGTTCTCATCCTGTGTTTCATGGTTTTCTCTCCGTTTTCTGTTTTTCCTTCGTATCACTATAACACAACGCCCCTTTTCTGTAAAGAACATCTCAGAATTGTTGAAATGTCTCTTCTTTTCCAGTATAATAGAGTGAAATTTGTATACAAACGAAAGGAAATGAACAGAGATGATCGAAACAAAAAATCTCACAAAAAAATTCGACAGTTTTACTGCTGTGGATTCTCTGGATCTTCGCATAGAAACCGGCGAATTTTTCGGTCTGCTGGGACCCAACGGTGCCGGAAAGACCACCACGATCAGTCTGCTTTCCACTCTGCTCCTGCCCACAGAGGGCGAAATCCTCATTGATGGGCAGACACTTGGACGCAACCGACCGGATCTGAAGCGCAAGATCAGCGTGATCACGCAGGAATATTCCATGCGCCAGGATATGAACATGGACGAGATCATGGAATATCAGGGCCGTCTTTATTTCATGCCACGAAAAGAGATCAAACGGAAAACTGAAGAGCTTCTGGATTTCTGTGGACTTCTTCCCTTCCGCAAGCGGACTGTAAGGAAGCTTTCCGGTGGTATGAAACGAAAGCTTATGGTATGCCGGGCACTTCTCACAAGTCCGGAGATCCTTCTTCTGGACGAGCCCACTGCAGGCATGGACGCGCTATCCAGACGACAAATGTGGAATCTTCTCCGTCAGCTGAACGGAAAAAATCTGACCATTCTTCTGACAACCCACTATATGGAAGAGGCACAGTCTCTCTGCAACCGGGTAGCACTTATGGATCACGGAAAACTAGAGGAGATCAATACTCCATCGGGCCTGATCGACGGACTGGGCAAATACACCGTAGATCAGGAAACACCGGAAGGGGCAAAAAGCCACTACTTCCACAGTCGGGAAGAAGCCATCTCTTTTCTGTCCTCTCTGGACGGACAGTGCACCCTTCGCGAGACAACTCTGGAGGATGTTTTTGTGGAGCGCGCAGGCAGGCATCTGATGCAGCGATAAGCCGGCGTCAGCCACAGTTATCTTATAATTTAATAGAATGGACGATGAATTATCATGGGAATACTTACTATTTTATGGGAAAAATGGGTGGAGTTCCGAAGGGATTTCTATAAGATCACGCTGGCGGCCATGATCGCGCCGCTGATGTATCTGATTGTTTTTGGAATGGGGATTCAGACCTCCTCACACGGAGAGCCTTATCTGAATTTCCTGATCCCTGGTGTAGTTTCACTGACTACAATGAACGGAAGCTTTAATGCTATCGCACAGAATCTGAATGTGCAGCGTCTTTATGAGAAAGCCTTTGACCAGGTTATGATATCTCCGACACCTCTGTGGCAGTTTATTGCCGGACAGATCATCGGAGGCAGTCTCCGCGGGCTTTATGCAGGAGGAATCATCCTTCTTCTGACCATGCCGATCGGAACCGGTCTTGTGTTCAACGGATGGTCATTGCTGGTGATGTTCCTCAACGGTGCTGTATTTTCAGCCATCGGTGTTGTGGTTTCTTTCCTTGCCAAAAACCATGCGGATGTACCTCGTTTTTCCAATTATATCATTATGCCAATGGCTTTTTTGTGCAACACCTTCTTCTCTACAGAGAAGATCCCGGGCTTTCTTGGGAATTTTGTAGCTGCTCTTCCACTGTCACAGACCAGTCATCTGATCCGTACCATTGCTTCCGGCGGTGGTGTCAATTACCTCAGTGTCCTGATCCTGACAGTCTATCTAATTGCATTCAGCATTGCAGCTTCCTGGTTTATCTATAAGAAAAAAAATCTGTAAATTTATCTTTACAAAAAAACACCGGCTTTCCTGTTCTTTCGGAAAACCGGTGTTTTTTTATTTGTTATGCTATTTTGGCTATTGTGCGTTTAGATGTTCTTTTTTCTTCTTCTCACGATCACATATCCACCTGCAAGAAGGGATGCCACTGCCAGTGCGGACATGGTTCCGATCGGTGAGTTATCGGCTGTTGATACTGCATTCTTAGATCTGGTTCCGTTGCCTCCATTGGAGGATGTTGCAGATGCCTCTCCTGTTATGGTTGCATCCGGATCAGAACCTGTCTGGCCGCCGGTACCGTATGTACCGTCTGCTCCCGGAGTTCCGGTAGGTGTCAGTTTTGCAGACCTAAACTGATATACTGCGGATTCAATGGTGTCTGTCTCCTGCCACTGACCACCGGTGTAGATGTATTTCTGGAAGAATACGTACAGGTTGTATGTAGCGTCTTTGTTGATTCCCTTGCCGGAACCAATCTTCCATGCTGTATGCATCTGGCTCTGGGTTGGGTTTGCAGCTGTACTCCAGTAAACCGGAACCCACTTCACATCACCCTCATTTGGATCCTGATTGGTTGTTCCTGCACCGATCACAGTAAATTCATAGAACTGATTCGGATAGAACTGAATTGCCTCATCCAGTCCCTGTACTACGCTCTCTTTTACATTTGGGATGTATGCATCCGGTGTGTCAGTCGGAGTTGGATCTGCAACTTTCGGTCTGGAATCTTCTTTAAATGCTATTTTCAATGGATTCGTCAAAACACCATTTTTATCTTTGATCTGGATATAAAGATCAATTGGGTTGTCAGAATCTAAATCCTCAAGACCGATATTAAATTTCTTATCAGCAGTAAATGTTATCTGTTTTCCGGTAGATGTAAGATCTTTCGGAGTGGCAGATGTGCCATCACTGTTACGAGAAACCCATTTATAATAACAGGTACCGCTCTTATTCGAAATAAGGGTAACATTCGCAGATGTATGGTTGATCCATGAAAAGCCAACCCATCTGACATTTGCCGGACGCTTAGCTTCATCCAATGTAATCTTCTTTGGTGTACTTACAGTTCCGTCAGTTCCTTTGATACTCACATAAACATCAATCGCATTGTTTGCATCCAAATCTTTCAAACTGATCGTGAAATCCTTATTTGCGGAAACCTTTGTTCCTTTGCTCATTTTATCAACTGTCGGAGCTTTGGAACCACGTTTTACCCATTCATAATAGTACACACCTGCTTTATCAGAACGCATAGTTACAGTCGCAGATGTATGACCTTTCCATTTGTAGCTTACGTTGGAAATCTTCGCAGGTGTTTTAGCTGTTTCTTTCAAAGTAACAGTTGCAATCTTGGTCACTGCTGTCTTTGATCCATCTTTTGCTACTACCTGCACATAGAGATCAATCGCATCACCTTCCAGATTTTTCAGATCAATCTTACAATCTTTTTTTGCGGTGACCGCAATCTTGCTGTCTTTAGTTGTAATGGAAGGTTTATCCGCTCCCTTTGCCACCCATTTGTAATAGCATGTACCACTCTTATCAGACTGAAGAACTACTTCTGCAGTTGTTGCTGTTTTACTTTCTGCGCTGATTTTTGTAACCTTTGGTGCTGCCGGTTTCGGATCAACTGGATTCTGTGCCTGTGTTACTGCAATATCCTTCTTTACACCTTCACCAACAATGGCGTTACCACTTTCACTTTCTTTTACCCATACATAAAGGTCAATAGTCTTGTCTGTGACCTTGGTAAGTTTCAGGGAAGTAGTTTCTCCTGCCTTAACCGTTCCACCTTCTGTAGCTGTCTCGATGGTCGGAGCTTCCGCACCTTTTGCAACATATTTATAGTAATATGTACCTGCTTTATCAGATGTGAAGGTTACAGAAACAGTATTTGCTTCTTTACTTGTAGGATTATCAATATTAATCGTTGGAATGTTGGAAACAAGCAGACCTGTAGCTGTATTTATTCCATAACTCTGGTCGCCTTCATAGCTCATCGCCTTAATTGCCTTTGCAAATGCATCCGCAGCTAAAGATTCAGGCTTCTGGAAAACTGTATAGTCAACTGCCGGATTCTCTACGGAATATCCAACATTCTGGTTCTCAAATGCACCAGCAATGATGATACTTCCAGCACTCTGATCCTGCTGTCCTAATACGATATTGGATTTTACGCTCTTTTCTGCGCTTGTATAGTTCTCGATGATCTTTGGTTCGTCATCAGACGCACCCTCACCTTTTTCAAGTGAAACTGTACCTGTGCTGTAAACAGCTCCGCCTGTAGATACATTATCTTTGATCTCTCCACCTGTAATTACAAGTTTACCGCTGTTTTTAACTGCCGCTCCTGCTGCAGTGGAAACATTCTTGGAAAGGGTAACACCTGTCGTCATCACAAATTTAGCGCCAGCTTCTACTGAAACGATCGATCCATCGGCTGCAGTTCCATCGTCTTTATTACCTTCAACAGAAAGTTTACCGATTTCTGAGGAGCCGTCACCTTCATTCTGTGTCATGGACAAAATACTTCCTGCACTTACTTTGAACATATCTCCTGCAACACTTCCACGTCCAACTACAGTTGTAGCATTTGTTGCACCAAAAATTGCAATATTTTTATTGGCAGGAACGGTAATAGTATCTGTGAGATTAAACGATGCACTGATCAGAATCTTATAAGCAGATGTATATAAATCACTATCATCAATAGACCCTGCAAAATCAGGTGCATTATTAATCGCTACCTGAAGTTCTGCCGCAGTAGTAACCGTTGCATCTGCCGCAGTAGTTTGCTGCTCCTGCTGCGCCTCTTCCGCCTGAGCCTGAGCTGCTGCCTGGGCTTCTGCTTCCGCCTGGGCCTGGGCTGCTGCCTGCGCTTCTGCCTCCGCCTGAGCCTGGGCTGCTGCCTGGGCTTCGGCCTCTGCCTGAGCCGCTGCCTGGGCTTCTGCTGCCGCCTGGGCGTCGGCTTCACTCTGGGACTGGTCATCCACAGCTGCTCCGTCATCTGGTGTTTCTGTATTCTCGTCTGCAGTCGGTGCTTCTGCCTCTGTTACCGCTCCGGTATCTTCAGCGGCAAACGCTGCGGCAGGTGCCATTCCAACAGTCATGGAACCTGCAAGCAGGACTGCAAAAAGCTGCTTTTTTTTCATTTATAAGTCCTCCTGTTATGAGTTAGTCTGTTTAAATCCAATTACAAAAAAGTATAGCACAACGCTTCAAAAAAGTAAAGCGGACCAAAGAATCCGCTTTACTTTATCTGTTTTACGGACGTACCTGTCCATTACCATAAATGATATACTTGGTGGTGGTCAGTGCAAGGAGTCCCATTGGGCCTCTGGCATGGAGCTTCTGGGTGCTGATCCCGATCTCCGCACCGAATCCAAATTCGTTTCCATCGGTGAATCTGGTAGAAGCGTTCACATAAACTGCCGCTGCATCTACCTCATCCAGGAATTTCTGGGCATGGGTATAATCATTGGTAATGATAGCCTCCGAATGCTTTGTATTATATTTATTGATATGTGCAATGGCTTCCTCCACGGAATCCACTACCTTTACAGAAAGGATATAGTCAAGATATTCTGTTCCCCAGTCCTCTTCTGTTGCAGGAACTGCTCCCGGCATCAGAGCCTTTGCCGCTTCATCTGCACGGACCTCCACATGCTTCTCCTTAAGGCGTCCGGCCAGTACCGGCAGAAAATCATCCTTCACCTTACGGTTTACAAGAAGGGACTCGCATGCATTGCATACACCCACACGCTGGGTCTTTGCATTGATCACAATATCCGCTGCCATCTGAAGGTCTGCAGTCTCGTCCACATAGATATGGCAGTTTCCGGTTCCGGTCTCGATGACAGGGATCGTACTCTGGTTTACCACTGCTTTGATCAGTCCTCTTCCGCCACGTGGGATCAGTACATCCACATACCGGTTCAGCTTCATAAATTCCGCAGCCGTTTCTCTGGAGGTATCCTGGATCAGCTGGATAGCATCCTCGATAATGCCGCAGGCCTTCAATGCCTCACGGATACAGTTGACAATGGCAGTATTGGAATGAATTGCGTCGCTTCCACCCTTCAGGATCACGACATTTCCGGTTTTGAAGCAGAGACCGAATGCATCTGAGGTAACATTGGGACGCGCTTCGTAAATGATGCCGATCACACCTAAGGGAACACGTTTCTGTCCGATCAGAAGTCCGTTGGGACGTTTTTTCATACCGGTAACTTCCCCGATGGGATCTTCAAGACCGGTAAGCTGACGAAGTCCGTCTGCCATTCCTTCGATCCGCTCCGGTGTCAGCATCAGACGGTCAATCAGTCCTTCCGGCATCTGATTCTTTTTGCCGTTTTCCACATCCAGGGCATTGGCCTTCAGGATCTCATCTGTATGAGCGACAAGAGCCTTTGCCACAGCTTCCAGGGTTATATTTTTGTCATTTGTGGAAAGATTTCGAAGGACTGTCTCCGCATCTTTCGCATTCTGTCCCAGTTTTTCAAGCATTTCATTCATTTCCAAATATTCCTGCCTTTCTTTCTGTCTTTACAGCAATATCTTACTGTGCATCGCGGTATATATTCTCTTCCGTCACAATGACCTGCGGACGGATATCCGTAGGCTCTGTGGGAACCTCCGGAAGGATCTGGAAGGAAAATCCTACTGCAACGCGGCAGACCTCCGGATGTTTTTCCAGAAAACGGTCATAAAAACCGCCGCCATAGCCTACCCGGTTGCAATTCACGTCAAAAGCCACCCCGGGCATGACCATCATGGCTTCTTCCCAAGAAACCGTTTCTCCGTCTTCCTTTGGCTCAGGGATCCCGAAGTAGCCGGATTCTAGCTGACTGAAATCGGTCAGTCTGTAAAATACCATATCCTTTCCGAAAACCTTTGGCACTGCCACTTCCTTGCCGTCTTTCCAGGCTTGCTCGATGATATAGCGTGTGATCACTTCATGGTTATAATCTGCGTATGCCATGATCCGTTCTGCATTCCGGTATTCCGGAAGCTGTGTCAGGGCCTCTGTGATCCGGAGACTGTTTTCCCGGATCCAGGCATCGGTATGTTCTTTTCTGGCTTTGAAGATCTTTTTTCTAATTTCCTTTTTTTCTTCCATATTTTTCTCCAAGATTGGTGATGCTGCCATCCTTTTCTTTGATATCGATATTATTCAGATGCGCACGGAGATTTCCTTTCACTGCATCCAGATATTCTCTCCGAAGCTTCGCCTGTTCCACCTTTTCTTCCTCGGTAAGACCTACACTTTTCTGTTTATGTGCCAGTGCGTTGATCCTGTCGATCTTGATATTGTCCATCATAATGTTATTCTCCTTAAAGCAGTTTTTCGATATAATCAATGAGGAAGAATTCTTCCTTCTTGTTTCCTACAAATAATGTTCCGCAGCTCCTGCCTTCCACGATCCTGTGGATGTTGTGGAAGTCGTTTCCGTTGGCAATGACCATGTCCGCCCCTGCCGCAGTGGCGATGATCGCAGCGGTAAGCTTGGTTGCCATTCCACCGGTACCGACATTGCTTCCTGTGGAGGATTTGCCAAGCTTACGCATATTATCATCCATGTTTTCTACAATGTCGATAAACTGTGCATCCGGATTGGAATTGGGATCGTCTGTAAAAAGACCGTCAATATCGGACATGAGGATCAGAAGATCCGCATCGATCAGTGCAGCAACCACAGAGGAAAGGGTATCGTTGTCTCCGAATTTTACCAGGTTCTGGAATTCGTAGGAGGATACCGAGTCGTTCTCATTTACAATAGGGATCACCTTTTCTGCCAGAAGCTGCTGGAAGGTATTCTGGGCATTCCTGCGGTTGGTATTGTTGACCATGGTATTCTTGGTCATCAGGATCTGTGCCACCATCTGATTGTATTCCCCGAAAAGCTTCTGATAAATGGTCATCAGCCTGGCCTGTCCCACAGCTGCACAGGCCTGCTTTTTCTCAAGCTCTGCCGGCTTTCCCTTCATACCCAGTGCAGCTGCACCTACCGCAATGGCTCCGGAGGATACCAGCACTACGTCTTTCCCCTGGTTATGAAGGTCACTGAGCTCTCTGGCCAGGATCTCCAGCTTACGGAAATCCAGTCTTCCTGTTTCTGCGTGGATCAGTGATGATGATCCGATCTTGATAACAATGCGTTTCTTGTCTTTCAGTCGTTCCCTGTAATTTGCGTTCATGTTTTTTGTTTCTCCTGATACCTGTATATTAGTCTTACTGATAAGTAACGGAATCGATCCGGTCATTCTGTACGATCTCCACCCAGGTAGTACCCGGATTCAGGCGGATCTCCTGTTCATTTCCGTCGTAATAATGCGTGATCCCCCATGGAGAATCCTTCTCCCAGCGGATATCAATAGCTTTGCCTCTGGTAATAAACTTGCCCTCTCCGCCGGAAATGGCATCAATATTCAGATAGCCGTTTCCATCGTAGGCCGGGCAGGATGAATACTGAAGGATGATATTGTCGCAGGTAAGCGGTTCATTATCCAGCTGATCCACATGTTCCTTGCCAAACTGGAATCTCTTATATTCCTTTGTCTCTTCATCGTATTCATACCACGGATGATTGTCAGTAAAATTATCCAGCTTCACAAGGCTGGCTGTGATCCCATCCGGTACAGTCTCTGTACCATCTTCTGCAAAAAGATAATGTCCGGTATATTCTTCTTTATATTCCTGGCTGTATCCCATGGCATCTATGCCTGCCTGAAGGTGACTGGCATCTGTGTAGGCATTGTGAGGTGCCTTCCTGTCTGTTGTGCGGAAAAAAGCAAGCTTGCCAATCTGGATCCCGTTGAGGTTATCGATCACATGCTGCTCCAGATAAGGCAGTGCATAGGCAGCCTGTCCGTAGTGGGCATAGATCGCATTAAATTCGTTGGCATAAAAGAGATAATAGTCACGGCAGCTGCGAACGGAACCGATCCGTTCCAGCCCATTGTAATCTTCGAGAATGCCCATAAGACGGGTAATATTACCTTCCACCGGCGCTTCGTAGACAACACCGGCATGTCCGATACCACTCTGGGGAGCTCCGACACTGTTGTTGCCCATCATCACGGCAACCGGTCTTCTCCGTCCAATGCTCTCCGGAACATTTTCGCCGGTAAGATAGCTCTTTACCTGGGTTTCTTCCTGCTTTTCCTCATTGGGGACAAAGCCTACCAGATCCTGCCCTGCTCCAAAAGCGGGAACAGTCTGGGCAATGCAGATGCATGCAGCTGTGATACCTGCCAGGATACCTGTCTTTTTCATTCTCATATATTACCTCCTTTTCTTAAAGCAGAAGAGTTTTCCGCTTAGCTTTTCCGTGGGACAGCCCGTCTAGCGGTTGATCCCCAGCTCCTTCAGTGCCGCTGCCTGCTTGGTTTCCATGACCTTCGCCTCATCCTCTGTCATATGATCATAGCCCAGAAGGTGCAGCATACTGTGTGCCACCAGGAAACAGAATTCCCTTGTCACACTATGTCCGTATTCCTCTGCCTGGGCAAAAACCTTGGGCACGGAGATCATGATATCTCCAAGAAGGAGTTCATCACTGTCCAGATCAAAATAGGACTCATCTTCTTCCACAACGGAATAATCCGCCGGTGTCTCAAAGGGGATCATAGGAAATGACAGCACATCCGTAGGAGCCTGGATATTCCGGAATTCCGTATTTACCCTCTTGATCTCCTCGTTGTCTGTCAGGACAAGATTGACCTGTCCGTCATAGGGACATTTTTCCATTTCAAGAACCTTGTCCGCAACCTGGGATGCAAGGGCAGCATAGTCAATGCCTAACTCCTGATCTGTCTCATATTCGATATTTATGGTCATCTTCTGTACTCCTTATTTTTCACAGCATACCTGTCATCCTTCCTGGATTTGGCAGGCTTCTGTTTTTTTTCATAATCGTCATAGGCCTGTACGATCTGCTGTACAAGTGGATGACGTACAACATCCTTGCTGGTCAGCTGACAGAATCCGATATCATCGATCTTCTTCAGCACCTTCATCGCTACATCCAGACCAGACGTGGCGTCCCTGGGAAGATCCTTCTGGGATGCATCTCCTGTGACGATCACCTTGGAACCGAAGCCGATCCTGGTCAGGAACATCTTCATCTGGGCAGGTGTGGTATTCTGTGCCTCATCCAGGATGATGAAGGCATTATCCAGTGTACGTCCCCTCATATAGGCAAGAGGTGCAACCTCGATGAGCCCCTTCTCCATGTTTTTGGCAAAGCTGTCTGCGCCCATGATCTGATACAATGCGTCATAAAGAGGACGCAGATAGGGATCGACCTTGCTCTGGAGATCGCCAGGAAGGAATCCCAGCTTCTCGCCTGCCTCAATGGCCGGTCTGGTAAGAATGATCCTGGAAACCTCCTCATTGCGAAAAGCAGTTACTGCCATAGCCATGGCAAGATAGGTTTTGCCGGTTCCGGCAGGTCCCACGCCGAACACGATCATCTTCTTACGGATCTGTTCCACATAATCCTTCTGTCCGAGAGTCTTGGGCTTGATGGGTCTGCCCTGTATGGTATTACAGATAAAATCCTTGTCGATCTCCTCCATCACGGAGCCGATCTTCTCCATGGCAAGGGAAAGTGCGTAATTCACATTCTGCTGTGTGATGGTATTGCCTCTGCCCGCAAGTGTGTTCAGTTCCTCCACGATCGCCCTGGCCTGTGTGGCTCCCTCCTGGCTTCCCAGGATCTTAAGAGAACCGTCACGGAAGATCATGGTTACGTTCAGAGTACGTTCGATCAGCTTCAGATGCTCGTCAAACTGTCCGAAAATATTCGCCTGGCGGTCTGCCGGCACATCCACATATAATTCGATAATGCTGCTAGCCATCCTCTGGTGTCCTTTCTTTTGGCTGCGTCTTTTTTTCTGTGGGGGCTTCTCTTCCGGTCCGTTCAATGACGGTAAGAGTGCCTCTGCTGACACAGTCCTGGTGATTTATTTCTATTTTAACATTATTTTCAGATATTTGAACCCCTTTTTCTATTAATTTTTCTTCATAGGCATAAAGCCTTTGTATAGCCTGTTTTTTTGCGGCATCCTCTGTCAGCTGCTCTTTCTGTACTTCGTACTTCCTGGTCGCAGCGATCCCCAGGGTAACAGGAGAACGAAAAATCCCGATACTGAAAAGAGGTTCCCGACTGACGAGGCGTTCCTCATTTTGTTTCAGAGGAGAGGAAAAGTCCAGAAACCAGTTTCCCAGCTGAAAAAAAAGCCTTGTTTTCTTTTTATCAGACCATACCTTTTTCTCTATGTCCAACGGAAAGGTATCGTAATAGGCAATGGTATGTCGGATGTAAATATCCGCATCTGCCTGAACATATGCATAGCGGATGACCTCCTGACTGTCATCGGTGATGTCCACGATCCCGGAAACCAGTTCCTGGCCTTTTTTTATTTCATCCCCGGCCCTGACAAGAGGAGTTCCCTGCCGTGTGACCATGGAATCGATCACACCGTCCAGAGTTGAAAACAAACTGCAGGATTTTTCTTCCGACTCTGCTTTTTCTCCGGCAGTTCCCTCCCGGATATCAAAACGCAGGCCCGTTCCCGAAAATCCGGCAGACACCCAGGTGATCTCCGGAAATTCTCTTCGCATGGAAGCTGCAAGTGCACTGCAACTGATCTTTTTTCTGGATACTCCGAAACAGACCCCCTGCTCTTTCAGAAAGCTCATCAGCTGGGGTGTGGGATTTAAAATATTTCCCCGGATCTCAACGTTCCACACTCTGCCTGACAGAAAAAAAAGGAGGCAGCAAACTGCCAGAAACCCCGCGGGGATCATTTTTCTTCTTTTACAGAAAAGCAGAAAAAACAAAGGCCCTTTTTTTTTCAGGATGTGGATATGTACCCCTGTTTTTCTCCGCAGTGGCGAGATCTGCAGAAAATCCGCTACCTTCATGGTCAGCTGAAGCTCCGTCTCACCGGTGCGGATGATCCTTTTCAGATCCATTTCCCTGCCTCTGCAAAGGTTCACGAACCGCTGGCATTGCTGTCCCTTAACAGAAACCCGCACAAAACCTGGGACCATTACTTATTTCCCTCCTCCAGCATAATGCTTTCGATCTGCCCGCGGATACATAGTTCAAGGGTTGTGTAGCAGGGGATCACAAGGTTTTTCCCACGGATCACAAGTCTGCCGGAAGGTGTCAGTATCAGGATCTCCTCCCTTGTATAGCTCTGGATATTCCGGTAATTTTCGATCACTGCCCGGCGTTTTCCCGTAAGTATCACCTGCACCTCCCGAAATGCCGGTTCCCCGGGAAGCTCCAGAAAAGCTGACATTTTTCTCATTAAAAAAATCCTCCGGCTTTTATCATTAATCTATGCCGGAGGATTTCTTCTTATGTATCTTTCACTGTATCTGCTTTTTGTCTTTTATCTGCGGATCAGCACCATGGAAAACCAGAGAATGGTATTTCCACCCAGATTGTATTCCATAGCTTCCTTTTCTACGATCTCACTGACTACCACGCCATAGCTTTCCAGACATGGATGCATATGCTCCGGAAAACGGCATGGTTTTCCGTCCAGATAGGCACAGCGTTCACAGAAGTCACAGGATTCCGTGGAAAGCGTAAAGGTCTCATAGCCCTCTCCCTCCAGAAAATCACGTACCTTCTCTGTAAGCGCTTCGTGTTCCATTCTTGTGGAAAGCATCTCCTTCATGTTCATGATATCCGATACCTCCGCAACGCTGGAAAAGAAAACTGCTTTCGGATAGCTCCTGATCTTCTTTTCGCATTCTGACAGCTCTCCCACTGCCGGCGGACAGGCCCATGTGCTTCCATAACGTTCACATTCCTGTTTACAGATCGTACGCACACGAGACTGTACTTTAATATCCCCGGTATCCAGCACACGATACTCAAAAATGGGATACTGGGAAATAAACTCATCAAATTTTTCTTTTATACTGTTCATACCTTTAAGATCTCCTGTTCTCCAAAAAGGCTCATAACTGCTGCCTCATAGTCACCAAAATGCTGGGATTTTTTGATCTTTTTCAGATATCTGGCATAATTGGTAAAGCCCGGTGCCATATAACTCCACAATTCCTTCATGCGGAAAAGTACATTTCGTTCTCCCGAAAGATATTCCTGATAATCCCGGTAAAGACGGTCATGGAACTGCCGCAGCTTTTTTCGGTATTCTTCCCGGTGATCTTCTCCGTCTTCTTTTTGCATAATGGCATCCAGAAGATAGGGCCTTGCGATCAGGCCTCTTCCGTACATGACGCTGTCTGCATCCGGAAATTTCTCCCGGATTTCCTGATAAGCCTCCACCGAAAAAATATCCCCGTTATATCCCAGGGGAACCTTCAGCTTTTCCCTTGCCACCTCATACAGTCCATATCTGGGAACCCCCTTATAATGATCCTTCAGAAGGCGTGGATGGATGATCAGCTCCTTCAGCGGATATCTGCCGTAGATCTCAAGAAGCCGTTCCCAGTCTTCCTCATAATCCGTTCCCACTCTCGTTTTTATGGAGATCTCCATCCCGGTCTTTTCGAAGATCTCATCCAGAAAACGTTCCAGCTTATCCGGCTCGCCCAGGAAACCGGCACCCTTTCCCTTGGCTGTGACAGTTCCCGAGGGGCATCCCAGATTGAGATTCACTTCCCTGTGTCCGTATTCATCCCGGAAGATATGCGCTGTTTTCACAAAATCCTCCGCATTGTTGGTCAGGATCTGGGGGATCACCGGAAGATCTCCGTTGGTTTCCGGTGATACCTCTTTGATCTCCTTGCTGCTGAGACGTTTATTGGGCTTGGCAGTGATGAAGGGCGTAAAGTATTTATCCATGGGATAAAAACAGTCATGATATGCATTCCGGTAAACCCAGTTGGTTACGCCCTCCATAGGTGCCAGATAATTCTTCATTGTTTATCCTCCTTCATCCGGAAATAGATCTGCTTTCTCCCTCCGCTTCCTGTGGGGATCCTGCCTGTCTCATAATTTCCCAGAGATTTGATAAAGGGGGTCAGCTTGGAATATCCGTAATTACGCACATCAAAATCCGGAAGTCGTTTCCCAAGCTGATCGCCCAGCTGTCCGGAGGAAAGCCATCCCTCTTCGTCAGAAAATTTCTCGATGATGGCATTAATGGCCTTGCGCACCCGCTTGAGATCTTTGTTCTTCCTGGAGCCGGAGCTGCTCTGTTTGCTGCTGTTTCCGGATTTTTTAGCTTCTGCTGCAGTAGCCAGATCTTCCTTCTTCTCTTCCTCCTGCTGGTTGCGGTAGAGAAGATCCAGATATTTAAACTGGTTGCATGCGGAAATAAACGGCTTCGGCGTCTTCTCCTCACCCATACCCAGGACCAGCATTCCGGATTCCCGGAGCCTTGCTGCCAGACGGGTGAAATCACTGTCCGAAGAAACAATACAATATCCATCCACATTTCCGGAATACAGAATATCCATGGCATCAATGATCATCGCCGAATCGGTGGCGTTTTTTCCAGTGGTATAGCTGTACTGCTGGATAGGAATGATGGAATCCTCCAGAAGAACCTTTTTCCAGGAGGAAAGCCGTGCACTGGTCCAGTCTCCATAGATCCGTTTGTAGGTGGCTATGCCGATGTTTGCCACTTCATCCACGATGATCTTGATGTATTTGTCTGATACATTATCTGCATCGATCAGTATTGCAATTCTTAATTCGTTGTCCATAAATCCAACCTTTTCTGTTTAATCTGTGCCGTCTCCGATACGGATCAATGCTCCAGCATGATCTTGAGGATCTCTCTGTCTGTTTCCTTCATACCGTCTTTTCCGATCTGACCCACACAGCTGATGGTCTCTGCGGTTTCTTCCTGGAGAATTCCTGTATAAGGTGCATAAGACTGCCCGTTCATGGCAAGATGATGCGCCAGGAAGGCTGCGTCAAGACAGGCTGCGATCTTGGCAGCACAGGAAATCTTGGCCCCATCACAGATGATTCCCGGAATATTGGCAAGGGTATTCTCGATCGTTTTTTTGATCAGGGAAATATCTCCGCCTACCATATAGGTAATGGCAGCTCCGGCTGCACAGGAGGCCGATACCGCACCGCAGAAGGCAGACAGCTTCCCTATATATTGCTTCTGATAAACTGTGAGGAGATTGGAAAACACCAGGGCCCTGTAGAGGCTGTAATCCGGCAGCTCCATCTCTCTTGCATAGACGATCAGCGGAACAGAGCACGCAATTCCCTGATTTCCGCTTCCGGAATTGATAACAACCGGCATATCACAGCCACCCATACGTGCCTCAGAAGCTGCTGCGGTAAGACTTCTCATTCTGGTGAGCATATCGTGAGAATAATTTTCACGGATCACGCGTCCGATACCCAGGCCGTATTTTCCGGTCATTCCCTCATGAGCAATGGCCATATTGCTTCTGATCTGCGCATCCAGAAGCTCCTTTACATCGGAAAGCTCTACGGTATCTGCAAATTCCCGAATATCCTCCAGATTTAACAGGCCACGGTCCGTCTCTTCCTTTTCTTCCACTGCTTTATCTACATCAAGGAGGATCTCTCCGTTTTTGCTGATCCTGGTCACGTTGATATGGTCGTATTTGATCTCCAGGCTGACGGCATCTTCACCGGCATACATTTCGATGATAATGTGAAGGACTACCGGCGTGTCCAGAAGCTCCACCTTACAGATATCTGCCTCCAGAAGTTCCCGGCAGCGTGCCCTGCCCTTTTCATCGACTTTGGAAAGAACTTCCATATTCAGTGAGGCATCTCCTGCCACCGCCCCAAGGATCACACCTGCAGGAATCCCCTTTAAGCCTCCTGAATTGGGAATGATCACACAACGCACATTTTTGATGATATTTCCGGAACATTTTGCTACGATACGCTCCGGCTCTTTCCCAAGGACCTCTCTTGCTCTTGCCGCACCATAGGCCAGAGCGATCGGTTCTGTACATCCCATAGCCGGGATCATCTCCTCACGGAGGATCGCCAGATAGTTTTTATATATATTTTTGTCCACTTTTTTATTTACCTTCCCGTATTTTATGATTATTTCTTTTCCTGATATTTATGACATGCTACCATATGTCCCGGCTCCACCTGACGAAGTGCCGGGGTTTCCTGCCTGCAGCGTTCCTCACACCACGGACAGCGGTTATGGAAGCGACAGCCCCCGATAGATCTGGACTGTACTCCGGTATCCGTAACGATCTGATCCAGAGTTTTGGCTCTCGGGTCAGGAACCGGAATCGAGGAAATCAGCATTTTTGTATAAGGATGCAGCGGATTGGAATAGAGCTTATCTGCATCTGCGATCTCCATGAGATTTCCAAGATAAAGCACCCCGATCTCATCACAGATCTTCTGGACCACCTGCAGCTGATGGCTGATGAACAGATAGGTCAGCCCGTATTTTTCCTGAAGATCCTGAAGCATCTGGACGATCTGGGCCTGCAGGGAAACATCCAGTGCAGAAATGGGCTCATCACAGACTACAAATTCCGGCTGTACGGAAAGTGCTCTTGCAATGGAAATCCTCTGACGCTGTCCGCCGGAAAACTCATGAGGATACTTCAGAAGATCCTGCTCTTTAAGGCCAACCACGCGGATCAGTTCTTTTGCACGCTCCTTACGTTCTTTCTGCGTGTACATTTTATGGATTGCCATAGGCTCACAGATGATATCCTGCACTGTATGGCTTGGGTCCAGAGAGGAATAGGGATCCTGAAAAACGGACTGCATTTTTTTGCGGTATGGAAGCAGTTCTTTTTCACCCATGGCTCCGATCTCTGTTCCTTCATAAAAAATCTCACCGCCTGTGGGTTTATGATAACGTAGGATTGCCTTTCCGATGGTAGATTTTCCGCTTCCGGATTCTCCTACCAGACCGAAGGTTTTCCCCTTTTCAATCGAAAAGCTTACCTGATCCACAGCCTTCAGTATGCCCGGCTTAAAGGACAGAAGCTTCGGAGATTTCTGTTTAAAATATACTTTCAGATCTTTTACTTCAATTAAGGGCTTGCTCATCTCTTCTCCTCCCTTCTGTGACAGAATATCCTGTGTCCCTCTGAAGCCTCATAATATTTCGGAAGACAGGCTTCACAGGTTTTGTCCGCATATTTACAACGATTCAGGAAGGGACACAGATCACCGTTTCCGTCCGAAAGATCTCTCTCCAGAAACTGTTCAAAGGTACCTCCCACCCGCGGCATGCTTGCGATCAGTGCCTGTGTATAGGGATGTCCCGGATGAAGAAAGATTTCTTCTACAGTTCCTTCTTCCACCACGTAGCCACCACACATGACAGCTACCCGTTTACAGGTCTGCGCTACAACGCCCAGATCATGGGTGATCAGGATGATGCTCATATTGTTTTTTTTCTGAAGTTCCAGAAGCAGATGAAGGATCTGCGCCTGGATCGTAACGTCCAGGGCTGTGGTGGGCTCATCTGCGATCAGGATCTTCGGGTCACTGCTCATGGCCATGGCGATCATCACACGCTGGCGCATACCGCCGGAAAGCTCGTGGGGATAGCTGTTCATAGCCTTTTCCGGGTCTGTGATGCCAACGGCTGTGAGAAGCTCCAGCACCCGGGCCTTTGCTTCTTTTTTGTTCATATTGGTATGGCGCCGGATCAGCTCTACCATCTTATTACCAACAGTGTAAACCGGATTCAGTGCGGAAAGAGAATCCTGAAAGATCATGGCGATCTCACCACCGCGGATCTCACGGAGCTCTGCTTCATTTTTCTTCAGGATATCTTCTCCCCGGAACAGGATCTCACCACCCATGATCTTACAGTTGGATGGTCCGAGACGGAGAATGGATTTGGTGGTTACGCTCTTTCCGCTTCCGGACTCTCCTACGATCCCGAAAAAATCCCCCTCACCGATGGCAAAGCCTGCACCTTTTACTGCCTGTGTCTCTCCAAGGTCTGTAAAGAAAGACACCTTCAGATCTTTTACTTCCAGTAATTTTTCCATATGTAAATGTCCTCCTTACTTGGGCTCGAATACTTTTCTTAATACTTCTCCCAGATAATTGAAGCTGACGACCGTGATCAGGATCAGGATTCCGGGGAAAATAGCCAGATACGGTGCCTGCTGGATATAGCGCTGTGCATTGCTCAACATACTTCCCCAGGAAGCCGTAGGCGGCTGGATACCCAGGCCGAAAAAGCTCAGTGCAGATTCCATCAGGATGGCATTGGCAATGTTCATGGTTGCAGCCACGATAATGGTAGGCATGATGTTAGGCAGGATATGATGTACAATGGTGGAGAATTTCTTCTGTCCGGAGATCTTTGCATAGATGACATACTCTCTCTCGTTCAGGGAAATGGTCTCGCCACGGACGATCCTGGCAATGTTCATCCAGGTCAGAAAGCCGATGATCAGGACAATGTTCTGAAGTCCCGGTTTCAGGAAGGCATTCATAACGATCATGATCAGGAATGTCGGAAGGCTCATCAGCGCATCCACCAGACGCATCAGCACCGCATCCACCGTTCCTCCCACAAAACCGCTGATGGAACCGATGATCACACCAAGGGCTGTCGAAAGCACCATGGAAAGGAAGCCCACCAGAAGGGATGCTCTTCCTCCGTAAATACAGCGAGCCAGATAATCCCGTCCCATATCATCCGTACCGAAAAGGTGTGCCATGGATGGAGCATTCAGTCGCTCTGTGGCGCTGATGGCATTGGGATCTACCGGATACAAAAAGGCAAAAATGGAGATCAGTGCCAGCAGGATGATCGCTGCTGCACCTACCACTGCAAGTTTATTTGTCTTAAAACCAAGTTTGATATTTTTCCAGATATTTTCTCTCATGTCCCTTTACCTCCTAACATCCTGCTTTGCGGATCCTCGGATCAAAGACAGCATACAGGATATCTGCCAGAAGATTTCCGAGCACCACGAGAAGCGCGGTAAACATGGTGATTCCCATGATCAGGGGATAATCATACTGCATAACAGCGGTCACTGCCAGCTGACCGATTCCCGGCCATGCAAAAACCTGCTCGGTGATAATGGCACCGGAAACCAGAGACTGCAGGCTCATTCCGAGAACTGTGATCATAGGAAGCATGGCATTTTTCAGTACATGCCGGAAAAGGATTCCAGACTCTTTCATTCCGTAAGCCTTCTGCACCATAACATAATCGGAGGACATTTCCGTAATGGTACTGCTTCTTAAATACCGGATGTACTGTGACGCATTTGCAAAGGTCAGAACTGCGCAGGGCATGACCATATGCAGGATCAGATCTCCTAAGGAACAGTTGCCGTCTGAATGCATACCGATACTTGGCAGGATATGGAGATGCACACTGAAGAGATAGATCAGCATGATACCGAACCAGAACGTAGGAATGGAGATACCTACATAACAGAACATGCTGGTGATCTTATCCAGAACACCATTTTTATTCTTTCCGGAATACAGGCCCAGTACAATGGCAATGAGAAAACCAAGCAGCATGCTGGTTCCCATTAGGATCACGGTTGCGGGAAGCCTCTCCAGCATCTGTGTCAGGACCGGTCGGTTATTCATCAGGGAATTTCCGAAATTCCCGTGAAGGATCCTTCCCAGCCACAGAAAGTACTGCTCATAGACAGGCTTTGTAAGTCCCAGGCTTTCTCTCAGGTTCTGGATATATTCTTCACTCATATTTGGTTCCACATAAGTCAGGACAGGATCTCCGGGCGCTGCTTTTGTCAGTGCAAAGCAGAGAACAGAGACAATAAACAGTGTCAGAATACACTGTATCAGACGGTTTACGATCTTCTTCAAAATGTACCTCCTTTATTTTCCCCGAAAACAGGAAATCGGCTGGCGCAAAAAACGCGTCAGCCTCTTTCTGTTTCCGGTATTCATCCGCTATAAAATTATTTATTTCTCCAATGTGTAAATCTTGGAATAATCATAATAAATAGTTTTTAACAGACATTCATCAAAGCCTCCGAAATCTTTACTTACCGCATAGAAACCATTGGAATAAGCGATCGGATAGATATACATGTTATCATTGATCGTATTCTGGATCTCCTTATAAATCTCGCCACGTTTTGTCTCATCTGCAGTGCTGTTGCCATCTTCCCACAATGCATCCAGATCTGTATCCTTGATCCTGGAATAGTTGGAACGGCTGTCGGAAGAACTCATGTCTGCATAAAGGCTCGGCTCTTCTCCCAGAGTGTAGAAGCTCAGTACCAGATCATAATCTGTGCACTCCGTATCCTTTGTCTTATTCTTGAAGGTAGACTCATCTGTAGGAAGAAGATTGATGGTGATTCCTACATTGGCAAGGGCAGACTGTACATACAGAGCTTCACTCTCCATTGTCTTATCTGTGGAGATATACATCAGGTTCAGAGAAAGACTTGTCTTTCCTGCTTCGGAAAGGAGCTCCTGTGCTTTAGCCGGATCATTGTCGTAGGTATTGTCCGGTTTTGTATAGTAGAGTGTATCCGGTGTAAAAATAGAATCTGCAGGCTCTGCATAATCCTCGGAAAGGAAAGCAAACTGACAGAACTCCTCTTTATTCAGTGCGTATGCGATCGCCTGACGTACCTTTACATCCTGAAGATCTTCGTTCAGCTCATTCATGAACATGGCGTTGACACGTCCGGAATTATAGGTATTGATGTTTACGTTATCGTAAGCACTGACGGTATCGTAATCATCTGCGCTGATCAGACGTGCATCCAGATCTCCGCTTGCAAGTGCCGCATTGGCGGAGCTGGAATCCTTTACGATCTTGAAGGTGATGGAATCCAGATTTACATCATCAAAATAGTCATCGAATTTTGTTACTTTATAATACTCTCCGGATTTGTATTCCTCGAACTTAAAAGGACCACTTCCCACCGGTTCATTGTTGAGATCACTTTCTCCGATATTCTCCACGCCGTCATAAATATGCTTCGGAATACAGTAAACCTGGCTCAGTCCGCCAAGAAATCCTGCGGAAGATGATCCAAGGGAAATCTTGACTGTAAGGTCATCAACCTTCTCTGCCTCTACTGCCTTGTCATTAACGTATCCGTAAGAAGAATACGGAACATTCTGCTTCTCATCTACCAGCACCTGCATGGTGAATACCACATCATCGGCTGTGATCGGCTGACCGTCATGCCATTTCAGTCCGTCTTTGAGCTTCAGTGTGAATTCGCTGGCATCATCATTGGCTGTTACACTTTCGCAAAGTCCGTTTCCGTAATACATCTCTCCGTTCACGATCTCAAAAAACGGGCTGTACAGTGCCTGCATCATATCGAAGCTTGTCTGATCCACAACATAAAGCGGATTGATGTTCTGCGGATCTGCTGTTTCTGCAATGGTAATATTTCCGCCTTCCGCCTTGGTTCCTTCTGTTTCTGCTGCAAAAACAGTCATTCCTGACATAACAGTTGTTCCTGCCACTGCAGCTGCCAAAAGCGCTGCCAGTACTTTTTTTCTCATTTCCTGTTCCTCCTGTGTTTCAGTGAGTATTCCTCTTTTCCCACCAGTTTAATATGATATAGGCAAGATAATACTATACCATATTACCTTTGTCAAGCTGTCCCTAGCTCTTCAGAGATTTTTTTACTGCATTTCGTTAAAGCTTGTATTTATTCTACATACAGATCACACAGGCGTCAAGATAAATTTTCTGTATCTTGCCTCTGATCTATATATATTTCCTTAATTCGTCATATTTTTGATCCAGTGTCCGTAATTGCACTTCAAAAATGCAGGCACGCATTTAAAGATCTGATCTGCATTCAGGCAGCATACCACCACTGCCGGAGATGCCTTGACCACAAATGCCATAAACATGGACAGAGGGATCACGATCCCCCAGGTACTGATCAGGTCCACCTTCATGGAATAGGCAATGCTTCCGCTTCCCCGGATGATACCACCGTTTGTCGGCATCTGATAGGACATTCCCACCATTACTACACTTAAGTCATTACCGAAAGCCCGAAGGCAACCCCTGCAATTTCCACACAGCGCAGTGTAGCAAACAGGATCTGCGTCACTGCAAAGAAAAAGTAAGTAAACCGGATGATCGCCAGATAGGAAAGACCGGCTTCAATAATCGCCTGGTCTGTTGTAAAAAGCCCCAGCAGCTGTGTTGGAAAAAGACTGGCCAGGATAAACAGCACAAGGGCAATAAAAAAGCCTGTGCGCATGGCCCAGGCACCGATCTTCCTTACCGGCTCTGTCTCTTTCTTTCCCCAGTACTGACTTCCGAATATGACAAGTCCGTCTCCCAGAGCCATAAGCAGCTGCTGAAAGACGAACTGTACCTGGTTTACGGTGGTCACACCGGATAATGCAGTTTCGCTGAAGGCTCCAAACATAATGTTGTCCGCAAAATTGACACTTAAGGTCACTACATTCTGCAGCACCAGCATGGAGCATAATTTCAGAAAATTACGATAAAAATTCTTCATCAGTCTTTTACGATGGCAATGATATCATCTGCGTTGATCACCAGATATTTCTCACCCTCATATTTGATCTCGGTTCCTGTGTATTTTCCGTAGATCACACGGTCGCCCGGCTTTACCTGTACCGGTACTTCTTTACCGTCTACGACCTTACCGCCACCTACTGCGATAACCTCTGCCTGCTGGGTTTTCTCCTTGGAGCTGTCCGGAAGTACGATGCCGGATGCGGTTTTGTCTTCTGTCTCAAAATATTTTACGATAACTCTGTCTGCAACTGGTTTTAATGCCATATTCATTTCCTTCTTTCTGTGATTATTAGCACTCTTAAGCTCCGAGTGCTACTCTTTTTTTATCATACTACATATCCGAAAATTGTCAAGATATTTGCGGATATGTAGTATGATATTATTTATGATAGGGCTCTCCGCTGATGATACGATAGCTGCGGTAGATCTGTTCCAGAAGGATCACACGCATCAGCTGATGAGGAAATGTCATCTTCGAAAAGCTTAAAGCATAGTCTGATCTCTTCAGTACTTCTTTTCCAAGACCGATAGAGCCGCCGATCACAAACTGGATATGGCTGGTCCCACGTATTCCCAGCTCGTTGATCTTCCGTGCGAAGTTCTCAGAGGTCAGCTGTTCGCCTCCGATCTCCAGAGTGATCACAAACGCATCATCCCGGATATATTTAAGAAGACGCTCCCCTTCCTTGTTCCGAATGGCATCTTCTACTGTTTCGCTGGCATTATCCGGTGTTTTTTCGTCGGACACTTCTATGATCTCCAGCTTGCAGTAACGCCCGAGGCGCTTGGAATACTCCGCAATGGCATCCCGCAGATATTTTTCCTTGATCTTCCCTACTGTCAGGATACTTATTTTCATCCGCCGTTCTCCTCCAGATAATTCTCAAATTCTTCTGCTGACATCAAAACCTTCCTTGGCTTGGTTCCTTCCTCCGGACCTACCACTCCTGCGTCACAAAGCTGATCCATGATCCTTGCCGCACGGTTAAATCCGATCTTGAACATACGCTGAAGCATACCGATGGAGGCCTTTTCCTTCTCAATGATAAATTTACCGGCTTCTGTAAAATAGACATCTCTGTCACCGCCGCCGGCTCCTCCCGGGACACCGGCTGTATTGACCTGCTTCTCGATGGAGGTATCATAAACAGCACCCTGATTTTTGTCAGAAACATATTCTACGACTGCACTGACCTCCTCATCGGAAACAAAAGCACCCTGCAGTCTGGCCGGCTTCTGATACCCCTGAGGATAAAACAGCATATCGCCCTTGCCAAGAAGTTTCTCGGCACCGTTCATATCCAGGATCGTCCTGGAATCCACGCCGGAGGATACGGAAAATGCGATCCTGGACGGCATATTGGCCTTGATCAGACCTGTGATGACATTGACCGATGGCCTCTGGGTAGCAATGATCAGATGGATACCTGCTGCACGTGCCAGCTGGGCCAGACGGCAGATCGCATCCTCAACTTCTCCCGGCGCAACCATCATAAGATCCGCAAGCTCGTCCACGATGATCACGATCTGCGGCATCTTCTCAGGTGCCTTTTCTCCCTCCGGGACCCGCATATTGGCAACCTTTTTGTTATATTCTCCAAGATTACGTACCCCATATTCCGCAAAGGCATTGTAACGACTGGTCATCTCGGAAACAGCCCAGTTCAGCGCACCGGCCGCTTTCTTCGGATCTGTGACCACCGGAATGAACAGGTGCGGGATCCCGTTATATACACTGAGCTCCACCACCTTCGGATCGATCATGATCAGACGCACCTCATCTGGTGTAGCCTTATAAAGGATGCTGATGATCAGCGTATTGATGCAGACGGATTTTCCGGAGCCGGTTGCTCCGGCGATAAGAAGATGCGGCATCTTGGCAATATCTGCCACTACCGGTTTTCCGGCAATATCCTTACCTGCTGCAAAGGACAGCTTGGATTTCGCATTTTTAAACTCCTCTGACTGAAGAAGATCCCGCAGCATGACCGGGCTGTTCTCCTTGTTCGGAACCTCGATCCCCACGGCTGCCTTTCCCGGTATCGGTGCTTCGATGCGGATATCCGGTGTAGCAAGATTCAGCTTGATATCATCGGAAAGACCAACGATCTTGCTGACCTTCACACCCATTTCCGGCTGCAGCTCATAGCGGGTAACGGTAGGTCCGCAGCTCACATTGGTAACGGTTACATTGACGCCGAAATTATGCAGGGTTTCCTGAAGCTTCTGCGCTGTTTTGCGCAGATGTGCATCGGAATCTCCCTGAGATCTGCCATCTCCGCGCTTCAGAAGCTTCAGCGGCGGATACTGATATGGTTTCTTCTCCGGAGCTTCTCCCTGGCTGATCTCATGCTGGATATTTCTGATCCCATGCTCGATCTCTGTCTGAGATGACTTCGGGTTTCTGGAGGGCTGATGGGATGCCTTCTGTTCAGCTTCCGGCCGAGGATCCTCCTTTATCTCAGCAGGAACGGCTGCCTTTCCTGTTTCCCGGGAAGCTTTTGCTGCTGTCTCAGTTTTTGCCGGCAGGATCTGCTGCATCTCGGGAATATCTACATCCTCATAGCCGGCATAAACATCCTCCTCTTCGACTTCCTGCATTTCTCTTTCGAAATCCGGCTCCTCCGACTCTTCCCGGGCCGGCTGCGGCTGTGAACGGTGGATCTGGAATTCAAGCGGCTGAGCATGCTCCTCCGGTTTCTCATCAAGCCCTGGATCCTCTTCTGTCAGATCTGTATCTGCCGGAAGTACAGCCTTTTGTTCATCAAGGAAAGAAGGAAGATTAAATTCTCCTTCCCGGTTCGCCTTCACCGCAGCCTGTCTTTCTTTCTGCGATCTTCTTGTTTTTTTCTTTTGTTTTTTTGAGATATTTTCCGAATCTTTCTCTGTAAGGGCAAGTTCTTCTTCCTCCAGCTCTTCTTCCAGCCGGCGGATCTTCTCCGCTCTTTTTTCCGCACGGATCTTTCTGCGAAGCTCCTTCTGCTTTTCTCTGTCCGGCTGTCCCTCAAGATAAGCTTCTCTGCCCTCTCTTGCTGCATCTGTAAAAAAGTCCAGGATCTTATTCATAAATCCGAAGAAGGATCTCTGTGTTATGATGATGAGAGACACAAGAAGCACCAGAACGATGATCACAGTTCCGCCCACAACGCCAAAAGCGGATGCTGTGGAAATACATACTGCACCACCGAATACTCCACCACCGGTACGGTATTCCGAACTCAGTGAATAATAATCCGAAAACGTGGTACTTGGCGTATAGCCCTCTGTGATCAGCTGAAGAAAGCCGCAGAGGAACACAAAAAATACCACGCCCGCCAGTACCTTTTTGTAGGCAAGGCGGTTGGTATTGTTCACGATCAGGAACGTAACTCCGGCAAAAAGCAGGATCGGGAAAATATATGCACAAAGTCCCATGATGCCAAAGCATACGGCACTGATGGCATTTCCTACGATCCCTCCCATACCAAATGCACTGATCATCAGGATCAGGCAGGCCGCAAACATCACAAGGATCAGAATCTCTGTCTGAAAGCGGTTACCGACAGGCTGCTGCTTCGCCGCAGGTTTTCTTTTTCTTTTTTTTGTCGTTTTTGAAGCTGCCATTGTCAGACTCCTCCCAGTTGATATCAAATATAATTCGCTGCCAGAATAAGGATTCCGGCTGCAAAAGAATAAAATGCAAAATAACGCAGTCTGACCTGATTCGAAAGCTTAAGCATAAAACGGATCACCAGATAGCCTGTGATCCCGGCCACGATCATTCCAAGAACATAAGTAAATCCCTGGCCAACAGTCATATGAACAGAAGTGAACTCTCCCATCTCCACAAAAAAAGCTCCCACCACAGCCGGAATGCTCATCAGCAGCGAATATTTCACTGCAAACTTCCGTCCGAGGCCGCAGAAAAGTCCTGCGCTCATGGTAAGTCCAAGCCTGGAAAGTCCCGGAAACACAGAAAGACCCTGGCAGATACCCATCCACATAGCATCTCCGAAGCTGGTTTCTTTTGTTCCCTTGCTGCCATTGACATTACTGTAGTCCACAACAAGGAGGATCACACCTGTAAGAAGGATTCCGATCCCGGAAAACATGTGTGAGGATGCGCTTCGCACAACAAGTCGTTTGCACTGATATCCGATCAGGACTGTAGGAATAGTGGATACCATGATCAGGGCAGTAAGCTTCCGGTAAGTTCCGCTTATGATCTTTGCGTAGGTAAGCTCTTTCCCAGTCCTACGGTTATAGAGAAAAATATTGGCATTTCCGATCAGATCCAGTATCATTCCGATCAGCTCGATCCCGATCTTCTTGATGTCCTTCAGAAAAACAAGGATCAGAGCTATCATAGTTCCCAGATGGAGCATCACTTCAAAAAGCACACCGGAGCCTCTGGTACCGCCCAAAAGATCCTGCACTCCACAGAGATGTCCGAAGCTGCTCACCGGCAGAAATTCGGTGATTCCCTGAATGATTCCCAATATAATCGCATGTATCACTGACATAATGATATTTCCTTTTCTTAAATTTTTTCCAACACATTATAGCATAACTGAGTAAAACTTACAATCTTCACTTGGCAAAAGTTTCAAACAAATGTTCTTTTTTTGATCTGCAAGAAAAAAAATCCTCCGGCTGCATCAGAAAACACAGTCGGAGGATCTGTTTATAAACAGACTTTCTGCTTATTTATTTTTCAGATATTCGTCGATACCTTTTGCACCAGCTTTACCTGCACCCATGGCAAGGATTACGGTAGCTGCACCTGTAACGGCATCACCACCGGCATATACGCCGTCCTTGGATGTCTTACCGGTTTCTTCCTCGGCAACGATACATCTTCTCTTGTTGATGTCAAGGCCCTTGGTTGTGGAAGAGATCAGCGGGTTCGGTGAAGTACCAAGAGACATGATGACAGTATCTACATCCATATCATACTCGGAACCAGGAATCTCTACCGGACGTCTTCTTCCGGATGCATCCGGCTCACCAAGCTCCATCTTGACAACCTTCATACCGTTTACGTGGCCGTTCTCATCAACGAGGATCTCCTTCGGATTTGTAAGAAGATCAAAGATGATGCCCTCTTCCTTAGCGTGATGAACTTCCTCTGCTCGTGCAGGAAGCTCTGCCTCACTTCTTCTGTATACGATATGTACCTCAGCACCAAGTCTCAGCGCTGTTCTTGCAGCATCCATGGCAACGTTACCACCGCCGACAACTGCAACCTTTTTGCCTGCTGCGATCGGTGTATCATAGGAATCATCGAATGCTTTCATGAGGTTGCTTCTTGTCAGGTACTCGTTTGCAGAGAATACACCGCTTGCATTCTCACCCGGGATACCCATGAACATCGGAAGTCCTGCACCGGAACCGATGAATACAGCCTCAAATCCCTCATCCTCGATCAGCTGATCGATGGTAGTGGATTTACCGATGACAACGTTTGTCTCGAATTTAACGCCAAGCTCTTTGACCTTCTCGATCTCTTTCTTAACAACCTTCTGCTTCGGAAGACGGAACTCCGGAATACCGTAAACAAGAACACCGCCAAGCTCATGAAGAGCCTCGAATACAGTTACATCGTATCCTGCCTTTGCAAGGTCACCTGCACAGGTAAGTCCGGATGGACCGGAACCGATCACTGCAACCTTATGTCCGTTCTTAACCTCTGCTCCTGCAGGTTTGATATCATGCTCCAGAGCATAGTCTGCAACGAATCTCTCCAGCTTACCGATAGAAACAGCCTCGCCCTTCTTACCGCGGATACACTGTCCCTCACACTGGGATTCCTGCGGACATACACGACCACAGATAGCCGGAAGTGCGGAAGATAAACCGATCACCTTGTAAGCCTCTTCCATGTTGCCTTCTTTGATGTGCTCGATAAATCCCGGAATATTGATGGATACCGGACATCCCTCTACACATTTCGGTTTCTTACAGCCAAGACATCTCTGTGCCTCTTCCATTGCTTCTTCCTGATTATATCCAAGACATACTTCCTCGAAGTTTGTCGCACGTACCTTCGGATCCTGCTCTCTTACAGGAACTTTTTTTAACATTTTTGCATCTGCCATTAGTTGTCACCTCCGCAATGTCCGCATCCACCGTGGTGGGTATCGCCTTCCTGAAGCTTCAGTAATGCACGGCCCTCCTGGGTCTTATACATCTGGCTTCTCTTCATAGCCTGATCGAAATCAACGAGATGTCCGTCGAACTCCGGTCCGTCTACGCAGGCAAATTTGATCTCATCACCGACCTGGAGACGACAAGCGCCGCACATACCGGTTCCGTCAACCATGATCGGGTTCATGCTGACAATTGTGTGGATACCAAGCTTCTTGGTAAGAAGACAGACAAATTTCATCATGATCATCGGTCCGATCGCTACACAGACATCATAATGCTTGCCCTCGTTTGTCACAAGATCCTCAAGAGTCTTTGTTACCATACCGGAACGGCCATAGGAACCGTCATCTGTTGTAACATAAAGATTGGAAACAGCGCCAAGCTCTTTCTCAAGGATAACCATATCCTTAGTCTTGGAACCAAGGATAACATCCGCTGTGATGCCGTGCTCATGGAGCCATTTAACCTGCGGATAAACAGGTGCGGTACCGACACCACCGGCTACGAATACCATTTTTTTCTTCTTAAGTTCTTCGATATCCTCATGGACGAACTCAGACGGACATCCCAGAGGTCCTACGAAATCACGGAATGAATCTCCCGCCTTCAGTGCGGACATCTTAATGGTAGATGCTCCGATCTCCTGGAATACGATAGTAACTGTACCGGCCTCGCGATCGTAATCGCAGATGGTAAGCGGGATCCTCTCTCCCTTTTCGTCAAGTTTCACAATGATAAATTGTCCTGGCAGACAGTGGCTTGCCACACGTGGTGCATGCACAACCATAAGATGGATCTTAGCTGCCAGCGTTTCAGCTTTTAAAACCTTATACATGGTCTTCCTCCTCGCGCAAATTATAAACCTTTATTAATAATACGCTAAAAATCAGCATATGACAAGAGTAGATTTACAATTTCTGTCAAAATTCTTTACCACAGCACAGCGCAACCATGTTAGTCTTATACAACTAGCATCATCAAAAGCCACATACAAAACTGGTTATTTCTGTGTTTTTTTCCTTTCGATAAGGGTATACAATCGGTCCAGTGCCTCCCGGATCCCTCCTACTTCATCGATGAGTCCTTCCTTTACCGCTTCCTCACCCTCCAGCATAGTTCCCACATCTTTTACAAGCTGGGAGGTATCCAGCATCAGCTCCTCCATCCGTTCTGCCGTGATATGTGAATGTCCGGATACAAAGGCAATGATCCGGTCCTGGATCTTTTCCATATTGCGGTAGGACTGCGCTACGCCGATGAACATTCCGTTCTGGCGCACCGGATGGACCACCATGGTAGCACTTGGCACGATAAAGGAATAATCTGCTGATACCGCCATGGGTACACCTATGGAATGTCCCCCGCCCAGCACCAGGGAAACCGTAGGGATACTCAGAGACGCGATCATCTCCGCAATGGCAAGCCCTGCTTCCACATCTCCTCCTACCGTATTTAAAAGGATCAGAAGCCCCTCGATCTCCTCATCGTCCTCAATGAGAGCCAGCTTTGGCAGTACATGCTCATACTTGGTTGTTTTGCTGTGAGACGGCGCGGATTCATGACCTTCGATTTCCCCGATCACCGTCAGAAGTTCCACTTTATGCTTCCGGGAATTTCCATCGAGCACTGCCTGCCCGGTTTCCCGGATCTGTTCGTTCTGGCTCGCTTCCCGGTCCAGTTCCTTCTGTTTTCCCTCTTCGCTCTTTTTTTCCATAAAAAAATACCTCCGGAATCTGAAATTCTGGAGGTATTATATGCAAAATATTACTTTCTATTCAGAGATCATTCGTCCCAGTTTGTCCATACGTCAGTAACGTCGTCGTCATCATCAAGAAGATCCAGTGTTCTGTGAAGATCTTTGATAGCCTGATCATCCGTCAGCTCCACATAGGTCTGCGGGATCATGGCGATCTGTGCTTCTACAAGCGGGATTCCGGCTTTCTCAAGAGCCTCACGTACAGCACTGAAATCGTCCGGTGCTGTGATGATCTCAAAGCTGTCCTCTTCCTCGTTGAAGTCCTCAGCACCTGCATCCAGAGCTGTCATCATCAGCTCGTCCGCATCCATCTCGCCGCACTCATCCTCAAGCTCTTCCTTATCGATGATGATCTGGCCCTTCTGGTCGAACATAAAGGATACGCATCCCTGTGTTCCGATGCTTCCGTTACCCTTGGTAAACGCGTTACGTACATTACCTGCAGTACGGTTCTTGTTATCTGTAAGAGTCTCTACGATAATAGCAACACCGTTCGGACCATATCCCTCATATACAGCCTTCTCGTAGCTGTCTGCAGAATCCGCACCTGCTGCCTTCTTGATTCCACGATCGATCGTATCGTTCGGCATGTTGTTTGCTTTTGCTTTTGCGATGACATCACGAAGCTTGCTGTTGTTTGCAGGATCCGGGCCGCCGGCCTTTACTGCCATAACGATCTCACGGCCGATGACTGTGAAGATCTTACCCTTCTTGGCATCATTTTTCTCTTTCTTATGTTTGATGTTGGCAAATTTTGAATGTCCTGACATGGTATTTTCCTCTCCTTGTTACCGTATATTTTCTTTCGTGCCCTGCTCATTTGGGTACCGTTTTACATAATTGCAACTCGGTTTAATATAGCACTTATGAAAGATTTCGTCAAGAATCAGAAAACAAACCGGTCAAAATTCCTCATGTTCCCCTAAAAAGTCAGTTCCAGACTGATCTCAAGCGCATGATTCACCTTATCAAGCATAGCACCGTCCAGATGACACACCTTATCCTTCAGACGCCGCTTGTCGATGGTGCGGAGCTGTTCCAGAAGGATCACGGAATCCTTTTCGATCCCGTAGGCGGATGCATCGATCTCAATATGTGTCGGCAGCTTTGCCTTATTCATTTTTGATGTAATTGCCGCACAGATCACTGTAGGGCTGTGACGGTTGCCCACATCGTTCTGGATGATCAGCACCGGACGGATGCCGCCCTGTTCACTGCCCACTACAGGTCTTAAGTCCGCGTAAAAAATATCCCCTCTTTTTATAACCACACAATTCACACTCCGATTCTGGTCCGGCTTATTTGCAAGCCGTATTCCTTTTTACAGATAAGTATTTCCACAATTTCTTTGTGTATACCATGCGTGGTACTTTTTTACCGGCCTTATGTCTGACCCGGCGTTTTCCGGATCCGGGTATTTACGGATCTACTGGAAAAAGCTCTCCTCTTCTCCGCATTCCTTACCGTCTTTGATATAAACCCGCGGAACACGTTTACTGATCCCGCAGACAAATTCATAGGAAAATCTTCCGGAAAGATCTCCCAGTGTCTCCACACTGATAAATTCCTCTCCATCTCTTCCCATCAGGGTGACCTCGTCCCCGGCCTTCACCTCCGGGATATCTGTGACATCAACCATAAACTGATCCATGCAGACACGTCCGAGGATCGGAGCTTTTTTGCCCCGGATCAGGACCCAGCCCTTATTGGAAAGCTGTCTCGGATAGCCATCTGCATAACCTACGGGGATCGTTGCCATTCTGGTAAAGCGTTCTGTAACAAACGTTCCTCCATAGCTTACCGCTGTTCCACGTTCCACATTTTTCACATAGGATACATGACTTTTCAGCTCCATTGCAGGTGTCAGCTTCACAATATCACGTTCTACCTCCTCTGACGGATAAATACCGTAAATGGTGATACCGGCACGAACGACATTGAGATTTGCTTCCGGAACACGGATGATACCTGCACTGTTGGAGCAGTGACGTACCGGAATATGAACACCTCTTTTTTCCAGAAGCTCTGCAAAACGGAGATAACGGTCCAGCTGCACCAGTGCAGGAGAACGGTCGGTCTCATCCGCCCTGGCAAAATGGGTAAACATTCCCTCGATCACCAGATTCGGGATTTTTGAGATTTTTTCGATCTTTACCGCATTTTCCGGAATATCCGCATATCCGATCCTTGTCATTCCCGTATCCAGAGCCAGATGAATATGTACATTTTTTCCAATGCGTGCACCTGCTTTTGCATATTCTGCCGCTGTATTAAGATCCGATATGGTGATCCGGATATCATTGGCTGCAAGCTCTTCATAATATTCCTCAAATACAAGGCCAAGGATCAGGACAGGCTTGGTGATCCCTGCATGCCGAAGCTCCAGTGCCTCCTCTGCAGTAGCTGTTGCAAATCCCCAGATATAGTCATAGTCCTGGATCAGACGGGCAATAGCTCTGGCACCATGACCATAACCGTCTGCCTTGATCACAGCGATGATCTTTGTCCCTTCTTTGACATTTTTATGCATTTCCTCAAAATTGTGGGCAATGGCATCCAGTGATACCAGTGCTTTTACTCTCTCGTATTTTTTCATAATCCCGACTCCTCTTCACCTATAGCTAATGCCTTGGGCAGATATTCTATGATATCTCCTGCCAGCATACTGCGCTTTCCTTTTTCAGCGGCTGCAAGATCACCGCAAAGTCCGTGAAGATAAACACCTAACGCGGCCTTTAAAACCATGGGAGGCTGTTCCTCCGTTTTCAGATACATACATAACACTGCTGCCAGGATCCCGGAAAGCACATCTCCGCTTCCTGCAGTTGCCATTCCGGAATTACCGGAAAGATTCAGATACATCTGGCCTTTTTCATCTGCGATCACCGTACATGCATCCTTCAATACGCACACAGAGCCTGTTTCCGCAGCACATTTCAGTGCAGTATCTGCGATCTCATGCTGGATCTCCTGGATCGTTCTGCCACTGAGCCGGCTCATTTCTCCGATATGCGGTGTCAGGACTACATGCTCTCCCAGATACTGATACCACTGTGGATGTGCAGCCAGAAGGTTCAGGCCGTCCGCATCCAGGATCAGCGGCTTTTTCTCCCGGGCAGCCGCCGTGAGAAACCACTGTTCTCTCTCACGGCTGGCCACTGATGTTCCAAGTCCCGGTCCGATCACGATCACATCACACCAGGATAGAAGCTGTTCATTGGATTCCTGATCAAAGCGGCTGCAGACCATAGCCTCCGGAAGGAGTATCTGCAGTGGGATCCTGTTGGCTTCCACAGTCTGGATCTTTACCATTCCCGCACCGGCACGAAGTGCTGCACTGGCGCTTAAATAAGCGGCTCCGCACATTCCCTCACTTCCGGTCACAAAGAGCACTTTTCCGAAGGTACCCTTGTTTCCGCCGGGATCACGTTCCGGAAACAGCTTCAGATCTTTATTTTCCAGACAGGCGGCAGATGCAGTCACAGCTTCCTGCTCATAGATCCCGATATCGGCGGTAACGATCCTTCCTGCATACAGTCTTCCCGGATAAAAGCAAAGACCTCTTTTCCGGTAGGCAAATGTGACAGTCAGATCGGCGCTGAAGGCAATTCCCATTTCCAGGCCAGTATCTCCGTTCACTCCTGACGGGATGTCAACTGCGATCTTTTTGGCCCTCGCACTGTTCATCTCATGGATGATATCAGCATAATGCCCCTCGATCGGACGCGTCAGGCCTACCCCAAACACGGCATCTACTATAGTAGTATATTCACTCCACTGCGGGTTATTCACCTCCGGGACACGATAACCGGAAGCGATCTTATACTGAAGAGCGGTCTCGCTGGTCATTTTATCTTTGTTTCCGACCATATAAAACTCTACCCGGATCCCCTTCAGATGGAACAATCTGGCAACAGCGATACCGTCACCGCCATTATTTCCGCTTCCGCAGACTACCAGGATCCTTTCGTCCTTCTGGAGATACTTTTCTGTTTCCTCTACCACCTTCAGTGCTGCCCGCTCCATCAGAACCTCGGAGGGAACTCCGATCTCACGGATCGTTGTGGAGTCCAGATCCTTCATTTCTTTGCAGGTAACAAGCTTCTTCATTCTGTCTTCTGCCTCCCCTCTGTCATAGAGAAAGCTGCCGTTTCCGGCAGCTTAACAATTCTTACTTATCCACATGTTCCTGCCTGTATTTGCTGAGATTATAAGACAGTGTCATCAGACTCTCGGAAAGATGAACGTTCTCTACGATCACATCATCCGGTGTCTCAAGATCGAGATGTGCAAAATTCCAGATTGCCTTGATCCCGTTCTCCACCAGGATATCTGCCATTTCCTTGGCTTTATTCTTGGGAAGTGTCAGAATCGCGATCTCCACGTTATTCTCTCTCAGGAAAAACGGAAGCTCACTGAGCATCTGGATCTCAAGTCCACGGACTGCGATGCCCTCAAGCACAGGATTTACGTCAAAGATACCAACCAGCCTGAAGCCACGCTTCTCAAAATCCACATAATTGGCAAGTGCCTGTCCCAGATTACCGGCACCCAGAATGATCATCGGATGAACGGTATCCAGTCCCAGGATCTTACCGATCTCTGTATAAAGATAGTGTACATTATAACCATACCCCTGCTGCCCAAAACCGCCAAAATTATTAAGATCCTGACGGATCTGAGAAGCTGTGGTATGCATCTTCTTACTTAATTCATTGGAAGAAATACGTTCTACATTATCTTCCATCAGCTCTCCTAAGTAGCGGTAATAGCGTGGCAGACGCTTAATCACCGCTTTCGAGATTTGTTTTGTCTCCACGATAGTTTTCCTCCTTACCTTACACTAGGTTAATTATAACGAATTGACATTTTCCTGTCAATTAAAGTTGTCTATTCTGTACAAATTTCTTTTTATTTTTTCTAATAATTGATTTTTTCTTTGAAATCCCGGCAGTTTCCGTTATAATAGGTGGAGGATTTTTCCCTGTTCAGACATAAACAGGGGTGATTCTTTATACAGGAGGACAGTTTTTATGATTTTATCATGTCAGAATATATGCAAGGCCTTTGGCGAAAAAGTAATTTTAAATGATGCATCCTTTCACATTGAAGACCGTGAAAAGGCTGCTCTGATCGGCTGCAACGGTGCAGGAAAGACCACACTGCTGCGTATCATCATGCAGGAGCTTTCTGCTGATTCCGGTACCGTGGTGCTTGCCCGGGATAAAAATATCGGCTATCTTGCCCAGTACCAGGATATCCACGGACATCATACCATCTACGAGGAGCTTCTTACCACCAAGCAGCACATCATCGATATGGAACGCCGTATCCGCAATATGGAACAGGAAATGAACACGGTGACCGGTGATGAGCTGAACCGTCTGATGGAAACCTATACCCGCCTGACCCATCAGTTTGAGCTGGAGAACGGATACGCTTACAAAAGTGAGCTGACCGGTGTCTTAAAGGGTCTCGGCTTCACGGAGGAAGATTATGACAAGCAGATCGAAACTCTTTCCGGCGGTCAGAAAACCCGTGTGGCGCTGGGCAAGATGCTTCTTTCCAAGCCGGATATCCTGCTTCTGGATGAGCCAACCAATCACCTGGATATGGAAAGCATCTCCTGGCTGGAAACTTATCTTCTGAATTATCCGGGAGCTGTTTTTATCGTCTCCCATGACCGTTATTTTCTGGATAAGGTGGTCACCAAGGTCATTGAGATCGAAGCCGGACAGACCCGCGTATACAGCGGCAACTACTCTGCCTATGCTCTCAAGAAGGCTCAGCTTCGTGACGCACAGTACAAGGCATACTTAAATCAGCAGCGGGATATCAAGCATCAGGAAGCCGTTATCGCCAAGCTGAAATCCTTTAACCGTGAAAAATCCATCAAGCGTGCGGAAAGCCGTGAAAAAATGCTGGACCGTGTACAGAGGATCGAAAAGCCTCTTGAGCTCCAGGACCGGATGCGTATCTCGCTGGAACCACGGGTGTTAAGCGGAAACGATGTGCTCCACGTGGAAGCGCTTTCCAAGGCCTTTCCGGGACAGACCCTGTTCTCCGATATCTCCTTTGATATCAAACGCGGCGAGCGTGTGGCACTGATCGGAAACAACGGAACCGGAAAGACCACCATGCTGAAGATCATCAACGGTCTTATTGAGGCAGATGCCGGCAAATTTTCCCTTGGTTCCAAGGTGCAGATCGGTTATTACGATCAGGAACATCATGTTCTGCACATGGACAAAACAATTTTCCAGGAGATCTCCGATACTTATCCGACTCTCACAGAGACTGAGATCCGAAATATGCTTGCTGCATTTCTCTTTACCGGAGATGATGTTTTCAAGGAGATCTCCGCACTTTCCGGTGGAGAAAGAGGCCGTGTTTCCCTTGCAAAGCTGATGCTTTCCGAAGCCAACTTTCTGATCCTTGACGAGCCTACCAACCATCTGGATATTGCCTCCAAGGAGATCCTGGAGGAAGCACTGGTCAGCTACACCGGTACAGTCCTTTATGTATCCCATGACCGTTACTTTATCAATCAGACTGCGACCAGGATCATGGAGCTGACAAACCAGGCAGTGGTAAATTACATCGGTGATTATGATTACTATCTGGAAAAGAAGGAGGAGCTGACCAGTACCTATGCACCGGGAAGCACTTCTCCGGAGGCACCTGCAGAAGAAAAAGCGGTTTCCGAGAACAAGCTTTCCTGGCAGCAGATGAAGGAAGAACAGGCAAAGAAACGAAAACGGGAAGCCGAGCTGAAAAAAGTCGAAGCCCGTATCGAAGAGCTGGAAACAAGAGACAGCGAGATTGACGAAACCATGGTCCTTCCGGATGTCTGTACCAATGTAGCGGAATGTACAAAGCTAAGCCGCGAAAAAGCAGCCATCGCTGAAGAACTGGAAGAGCTTTATGAAAAATGGGAAGAGCTGGCCTGACGGTCAGCTCTTTTTTATCCCCTTATGTTTTTATGGAAGCAGCATGCCGAGATGCTGTTCAAAGCATACGCCATCGTTACGGTCTGTTCCTTCCTCCACCGCATCCCGGATCGATGCCGAGATAAAGTCCACGGCCAGCTCTGCACAGGTTTTCATGGAATATCTTTTTACCAGCCCTGCACTGAGCACGGATGCAAAAAGATCTCCTGTCCCGGAATAGCTTCCGCCGGATTTCTCTGCAAATACCCAGGAGCTGTTTCCGTTTTCCAGGACAAGATTTCCCATTTTCAGAGACTGCCCCTCCTCCCTGTGATCCACTCCGGTGATCACAACGGCAGGAAGTGAAAATTTCCGGGCAAGTCCGCACCCGATCTCCCGGATCTCTTCCATCCGCCGGGCCTCTGATGCCTTTTGCAGTTCCTTCCAGATCTCCTCCATTTTTTCTTTTCCGTAGAGAAGAAGGAGGGCTTCCGTAAGGTTCGGTGTGATCACATAGGAACGACGTGTCAGTTCGCAGAACCGGCTGCGAAGCTCTTCTGTATAGATCGGATAAACCGCGCCGTCATCCCCCATCACCGGATCTGTAAGGATCAGAGTATCCTTCCCTGCAAACGCATCCATAAATTTCAGAATCCTGTCTGCCTGCTTATCATCAGAAAGAAATCCAGTATAGATCCCATCCGGGAAAAATCCTCTTTTTTTCCACTGCTCCATATATGGTTCCATATGCTCTGTGAAATCCTCACAGAAATAACTTTCATAACCGGTCTGGTTGCTTAAAACAGCGGTGGGAAGTGGACACGCCTGGACCCCCATCACCGAAATCACCGGGATCGCTGCTGTCAGTGAACATTTCCCCAGCCCGGAAAGATCATTGATCACTGCTATTTTTTTCATGGTAATTCTCCAGTCTTGAGTTTTTTTCTGTAATATTATAGAATGAACTGTCAGGTTTACGCAATCATTTTTGGAAGGAAATCATCATACTTATGTTAAATATATCTGCAGAACACAAAAAAGAACACCTTTATCTGGAGGTTTATCACTATTACCGGAAGCTGATCCTGGAAGGCCGTCTCCTTCCCGGAAGCAAAATGCCCTCCCTCCGCAAATGCGCCCAGGAGCTGAAGCTGAGCCGTACCACCATCGAAAATGCCTATCTTCTGCTGGCAGCAGACGGCTATATCATCGCCAGGGCACAGAGCGGCTATTATGTCACCGGCATTGCTTCCAAGCAGCATCTGCTTACCCCCGAAAAACAGGATAAGGATATCACGCCCTGCCTTTATGATTTTGCCTCTTCCGGTGTTGACCGGGAAAGCTTCCGTTTTGATCTGTGGCAGCGTTACATCAAAAGCGCCCTCCGCCAGGGCGACCGTATGCTTTCTTATGGCGAACCCCAGGGCGAAAGCGATTTCCGGGAGGTTCTCGCAGACTATATCCGGGAACGCAGAAATGTGATCTGCTCCCCGGATGACATTGTAGTAGGGGCCGGTCTCCAGCCCCTTCTCCAGATCCTCTGCCCTCTGATCCATGAACGGAAAACCGTTTCGTTCCCCACACCGTCCTTCACCACATGCAGCACCATCTTTCAGGATTACGGCTTTGATGTCCATTACCGGGACAAAAGCTGCGATGTGATCTATGTTTCTCCTGCTCACATGACGAAATGGGGCGAGATCATGCCGGTAAAACGACGCCTGGAGCTGATCCGTCATGCGGAGATCGATGACCATCTGATCATTGAGGATGATTTCGAAAACGAATTTGTTTATTTCCAGAAACCGACGCCTTCACTTTTCGGTCTTGCAGGTGGTGAAAACGTTGTCTATATCGGTTCCTTTTCCAGGCTGCTGCTGCCCTCCATCCGTGTCAGCTTCATGGTACTGCCACGCTCTCTCCGGGAAAAATATACAAAAAAAGCAGCCTTTTATAATCAGACTGCTTCCAAGGCAGAACAGATCGCGCTCTGCCAGTTTATCCGCGACGGGCATCTGGCTTCTCAGACAAGAAAGCTCCGCCGCCTTTATTCCCAGAAGCTGAAGGCTCTTTCCCAGGCTGTCCGGGAAACCTTCGGCCAGGACTGCCAGATCCAAACAGGAGCCGCAGGAACCAGCCTTGCCCTTACTCTTCCCTGTTCTCTCACAGGCAGTGAACTGACAGACAGAGCCCGGAACCGTGGTCTGGGACTGGAGGTTCTCAGAGAAAACGGAGCCGAGGTCACCCTGGTCCTCTCCTGCTCCTCCATTCCATCCAAGGATTTTCTGCCTGCCTGTCAGCTTCTGAAGGAGGTTACCGGCTCCTAATCTCTCCGGTTATCGATCATGTAGAGCAGGGCATTTACAATGCACGCAGCAATGTTGCTTCCACCCTTGCGTCCTTTTGCCACAATATAAGGCACATCTGCGTGCATGATCAGCTCCTTGGACTGCACAACATTCACAAAACCTACCGGCACACCGATGATCAGCTCAGGAGAAAGCTTTCCGTTCTCAATAAGCTCATAAAGACGTACCAGTGCGGTAGGTGCGTTTCCAATGGCAAAGATCAGCTTTTTATCCATCTCTGCTGCCTTGTCCATGCTGGCTGTGGCTCTGGTAGTCCCGTTCTTTTTTGCAAGGGCAGCCACATCCTCATCGGACATGAAGCAGTAAGCCTCACCGCCGTAGCGGGCAAGTGCACGCTTGTTGATCCCAGCCTTTGCCATCTGGGTATCTGTGACGATGCAGGCGCCATTGCGGATGGCGTCCATGGCCATCTCCACTGCCCCCTCCGAGAAGCAGAGATTTTTTGCATAATCAAAATCTGCGCTTGTGTGGATGCAGCGTTTTACGATCAGCTCTGTTCCCGGAATCAGGGGAGTATCCCCCAGCTCTTCTGTGATGATCTCAAAGCTTCTTTTTTCGATCTCCATGGGTTTTACATTTTCAAGCTCAACTTTCATTTCTATTCTTCCTCCGTAATCCCGTTTTCCAGTATCTCATAGATTTTTTTCATATCCAGATGCTTCCGCAGCTCTGCAGCCAGGATATCATACTGCTGTTCCTTAAATGCCGCAAAATCCACGCCTGTCATATTTTCCACATCAATACCTTTTTTCTCGCCGATCACGCGGATGATCGCCTCTGCAGATGCTTCCTTATCGAAAACGCCGTGGATATAGGTTCCGCACACATTTCCCGCAAAAGCACCCTCTTCTTTTTTCTTACCGCTGACGCTGTCTGTGATCTTCGTGGCTGTTCCTGCATTGTCCTTCAGGATGCTTTCGCCCATATGGATCTCATAGCCCTCGATCTCCGCACCGGAAAGAGGAGCAAACACACCGGACAGCTGACCGAAATGCCCCTGCACCCTGGTCCTGGTTTTCTTTTCGGCAAATACCGTTTCCATGGGAAGAAGTCCCATTCCTTTCATGGAACCGCCATTTTCAACTCCATGAGGGTCGCTTAAGGTTTCACCCAGCATCTGATAGCCACCGCAGACACCAAAGATCAGCTTGCCTCTGGAGGCTTCCTTAAGAACCGCTGCCTCCATTCCGCTTTCCCGCATCCAGATCAGATCACCCATGGTGTTCTTAGTTCCAGGAAGGATGATCATGTCCGGAGAGTGAAGATCTCTCGGGTGTTTTACATAGCGGAGAGAAACTCCGGGAATGCTCTCAAAAGGATTAAAATCCGTAAAGTTGGAGATCCTTGGTGTACGGACCACTGCGATATCAATGACACCGGCTTCCTGCTTCCGGTCAAAACGCTCCGTCAGGCTGTCCTCATCCTCCACCTGGATATCCAGATAAGGCGCCACACCCACCACCGGGATCCCGCTTCTTTCCTCAAGCATGACAACACCAGGGTCCAGAATAGTCTTATCTCCGCGGAATTTGTTGATGATCAGCCCCTTTACCATAGCCTTCTCATCGTCCTCCAGAAGCTCTACCGTACCGATCAGCTGGGCAAAAACACCTCCACGGTCAATATCTCCCACAAGAAGGACCGGTGCCTTGGCCATCTTTGCCATACCCATATTTACAATATCCTCATCCTTGAGATTGATCTCGGCAGGACTTCCCGCACCTTCGATGACAATGATATCGTTTTCCGCTGCAAGAGCGTTGTACGCCTTCATCACATCCGGAACCAGGGTCTTCTTATATTTGAAATAATCCCTGGCACTCATGGTTCCAAGAACCTCTCCGTTTACGATCACCTGGGAGCCTACATCATTGGTAGGCTTCAGAAGAATGGGATTCATCAGGACAGACGGCCGGATCCCGGCTGCCTCTGCCTGCATGACCTGAGCCCGTCCCATCTCAAGACCATCCTCTGTGATAAAGGAATTCAGTGCCATATTTTGTGATTTAAAAGGAGCCACACGATATCCATCCTGCTTAAAGATCCTGCAAAGTCCCGCAGCCAGCAGGCTTTTTCCGGCATTGGACATGGTTCCCTGTACCATTATTGCTTTTGCCATAATATACCTCCCTCAAGTACTTCGATCAGTTTTACATTTTCTTCATGGCGCTTTACCGCGATCCGGTAATACCCCCTTGTAAGACCCGGATAATTGCTGCAGTCACGGATCAGGATCCGCTTGCGCAGACAGAAGTCAAAGAGCTCCTCCGGTCCTTTAAAGAAAATATAATTTGCTTCCGACGGAAATACTTTATACCCAATGCGGACCAGCTCATCCTTCAGCCACTGTGCCTCCCGAAAAACAAGCTGTCTTCCCTCCTCTACATATTCCGTCTCTGTAAGTGCCTGGATCCCGGCTGCCTGGGCCATGGTGGAAACATTCCATGGCTGAACGCAGAGCTCCATCCTTTCCATCAGCTTTCTGTCAGAACAGAGGCCATAGCCCAGCCGCACACCGGCCATGGCATATCTTTTTGTAAATGCTTTCAGGATAAAAAGATTATTGAACCCGGAAAGAGAATGCTTCAGAGAATACTCTTCCGGTTCCTTTACAAAATCAAGGAAACACTCATCTACCACCAGCAGGATATCCAGCTTTCTGCATTTTTCCAGGATCCTTTTCAGAAGCCTGTGGGGGATCAGCATGCCGGTAGGATTGTTGGGGTTACATAAGAAAGCCATATCCAGTCCCTTATGGAGGATATCCAGATATGCTTCACTGAGCACAAAACCGTCATTTTCCGTCAGCATGTAATATTCCAGCTCACAGCCAGTGCTGGCCAGAGCCTGTCCGTATTCCGCAAAAGTAGGCGCCGGGATCAGAGCCCGCTTTGGCTTTACTGCATGACAAAGCGTAAAGATCACTTCTGCCGCTCCATTACCGCATATTACCTCTTCCGCTTTTACCCCTTCTGATTCTGCGATTCTTTCCCTGAGAACGCCGCATCCTACCTGGGGATACTGTGCAATATGATCCAGACTGTGGATAATGGCCTGCTTCACACTTTCCGGTGTTCCCAAAGGATTCAGATTTGCCGAAAAATCCAGGCAGTCTTTATGTTTATATACGTCTCCTCCATGTATGTGTTTTGTCATTGGTCATTCTCCTGTCTGTATTTATTGTTACCTTAATAGCCCGAACCGGATCCCCGCACTGAGCAGTCCAAATACAACCACACCCAGTATGGATGCCGCGTACATCAGCCGGTTAGCCCTTTTGATATCCTCCGGCTCCACCGGGCGGATCGGATCCCCGATCGTGGGTTTTTCATATAATTTCCCGAAATAATATGCATTTCCCGCAAGCTGTACATCCAGCGCTCCGGCCATGGCAGCCTCTGTCTGAGCAGAGTTGGGGCTTGCATGATTTCTCCGGTCACGTTTGTAGATCTTTGCCGCGTTTTTTGTATCCATTCCTGTAAAAACAGTTCCTGCCACCATCAGCCATCCGGAGATCCTGGCAGGGATATAATTGGCCACATCATCCAGCTTTGCCGCAATACGGCCGAAATAAAGATATTTGTCATTTTTATATCCAAGCATGGAATCCATGGTATTGATACCCTTGTACAAAAACATCAGCGGCACCCCGCCGATAGCCATATAAAGCATGGGGGCGATCACGCCGTCGGATGCATTTTCCGCAACGGTTTCCACGGCAGCCTTTGTCACGCCGGTTTCCGTAAGTTCTCTGGTATCACGGCCTACGATCATGGACACCGCATAGCGTGCCTCGTCCAGAGTTCCGTTTTTCAGCCGGTCATAAACCTTCATACTCTCATCTTTCAGGGAACGAGTGGCAAGAAGCTGATAGCACCAGAAAACCTCCAGCACAAATCCGGCCACCGGCAGATACCGGTAAAGATAATAGAGCACCAGAAGCGGCACCCCGCCGCTGAACAAACAGACAAGCACTACGATCAGAAAGCCTCCTGTCAGCTCACCGCCGTGATTTTTCGGAAAAATCTTTCGGATCACCTTTTCCAGCACTGCGATCAGATTGCCGATGACACAGATCGGATGATAAAGCCATCTGGGATCTCCGATCAGAAGATCCAGCACAAATCCTATGGCCAGTGCAGGAAGACTATATTTCAGCATCTTTTTTCTGCCTCCGTTCCTTCTTATATTCCAGTGCGTTCTTCAGAAAGCGTGCCGGAACCCTGGGATTTCCGTAATAATAAAGATGCGGAAATCCTGCCATCAGCCTGCCCCGGTCATGGATACAATCCCATCCTCTTTTGGATGCCGGCTTTGCCGCATGAAAATCCTCTCCGCAATCTGTGGAATCAAAATAATGGAATTCATGAGCCGGGATCTCACCAAGTCCGGTATCCTGTTTTTCCGTAAGGGTGATATAGCCGAACCGGTTCAGCTTCGGTGTCCGGTAAGCCCTTCCAGGGATCACCCCGCAGACTCTGCGCTGCTTTCCTTCCATATCCTCCATCTCCTGATGAAGATACATGAATCCGCCACATTCTGCCAGACAGGGCATTCCGTCCAGGATAACTTCCCGGATCCGGGTGCACATTTCCTGATTTTCTTCCAGCGCCTCCCCGTTTAATTCCGGGTAACCGCCGCTTAAAAGAAGCCCGTCCAGATCCTCCGGAAGCTCTCTGTCATGAATGGGGGAAAAACGTACCAGCTCCGCTCCCATCTGCTCCAGAAGATTGAAATTATCCGCATAGAAAAAGCAGAAGGCTTCATCATCCGCCACACCGATCCGCACCTTTTCCTCTGTACGGTATCCGAAGGCAGTATCCTTCTGTATCAGCATTTCCGTCTCCGGTGCCGCAAGCTCCGGTGCTTCCCCTGCAAGCTCCAGAATCCCATCGATATCCAAGGTTTTCTCTAGTACCTCGGAAAGCTTCTGCAGACGGCTTTTCAGCTCCGGGATCTCCTCCGGAAGCACCAGCCCCAGATGACGGCTTTCGATCACACAGTCCTCCACCTTCGGAACATATCCCAGCACCTTTACGGAAAGCTCCTCTTCCAGAAGCTTCTTCATCCTGGGATACAGCATGGGAGACATCTGGTTAAAGATCACGCCGCAGATATGACTGTCCTTTTTGTATTCCAGAAAGCCCTTTACATAGGCAGCCAGGGAAACACTCATACCACGGCTGTTTACGATCAGGATCACCGGTGTATCTGTAGTGGAGGCCAGATCATAGGCGCTGGCTCTGGAGGTGATCCCTCCTACACCGTCATAATACCCCATGACTCCCTCCATCACTGCGATCTCACAGTCCGATGCGTTCTTTGCCAGAAGATACCGGGTTCTGTCTCCATCTGTAAAAAACGTATCCAGGTTTCGGGATCTTGTACCGATCACACGGCTGTGGAACATGGGATCTATGTAATCCGGGCCGCATTTAAAAGAATCCACCTTAAGGCCACGGTTCACCAGCGCCTGAAGCAGCCCGCAGGTGATCAGGGTTTTTCCGCTTCCGCTGGCACCTGCCGCAAGAAGTATTCTCGGGATCTTCACCTAAATCTCCTCCCCTCTTCCGCTGCAGGAAATGATATAGATCGGATTCTCACCCATCATCATATGATACCTTCCGATAGATTTGGATCTTGCCGCAGACAGCTGTACGATATCCACATCCGTCAGGCTGAAATCTCGTATGGCATTCATGGCTTCCGTCACCGTCTCCAAGGTGATGCAGTTGATCACGATCCGTACTTTTGGATTTTTGTCCAGAAGAAGCCGGATGATCTCATTCATATTTCCGGAAGACCCGCCGATAAAGGCATGTGTCGGAACAGGCAGTTCCACCATCGCTTCCGGTGCAGTACCTGGCACGATCTCCAGATTGTCTGTGGCAAATTTCCGCCTGTTCTCCTTCAGAAGAGCAAGGGCATCTTCCTTTTTCTCGATGGCATAGACCTGCCCCTTCCAGGCACGAAGCGCCATCTCAACAGAAACCGAACCTGTGCCCGCTCCCACATCATAGCAGACAGAATCCTCCTGAAGACGAAGCTTGGACAGAGAAACCGTACGCACCTCTTCCTTTGTCATAGGCGCCTTCCCACGGAGAAATTCCTCATCACAGATTCCGTGAACTGCGGGCAAAGGTAGTGCCTTTTCATTGCACGCAGTTACCACGCTTAACGCATCTCCCCGGTATTCTGTAAGCTCTGCCGCACTGGCATGAAAGATCTTTTCATTTTCGTAGGAAAGATTTTCGCCCACATAGAGGGTCACATCACCCATTCCATACGCAACCAGACGAGAAGCCAGACGAGCTACCCCATCCTCTGTTCCCAGAATGGAAAAAACCTTGGGGTTATGCCGGATCAGGGCAATCAGATTGCAGTCTCTTCCATGAGCGCTGACGATCCTGGCATCATCCCAGGAAAGACCGATCTTCGCCATAAAATAAACAACGGAAGAAATCCCGCAGATCACCTGGACATCGCCATCCAGAAGATCCATCAGCTTCCTTGCGCCGCTGTAGAAGCCCACATCGCCGGAAAGGGCAATGGCTACGGTACGGTACTGTGGATGTGTCTTGATATACTCCACGATCTTATCACTGCGGTACTCATGGAGAACCATCTGCCCCGGCCTCTGCACGGCATCTGTCATACGCTTTGCACCGATCAGAAGCTCCGCCTCATCAAAGGCCTTCTTTCCTTCCAAGGTCAGTGTTTTTTCTGCACCCATGCCGATGCCTACAAGAGAAACCCTCTGTGACAGGGTAAGGCCGAACAGCTTTGCCAGAAATACCCTTGCTTCCGGCAGGGACAGCCCCTCCTCCTGCAATGGTCTTCCGATGATCACAGGTGTGACGCCGCAGCGCTGACAGGCCTCCATCTTTTCCGGGAATCCACCTGCCAGACCGGTATCCTTGGTGACCAGATAGCTGCACTGAAACTGTCGAAGCATGGCTTCGTTGATCTCTGTAGAAAATGGCCCCTGCATACCGATGAGATGCTTTCCTTCGATTCCCAGCTCCGCACAGGAGCTGATCACGGAAGGGATGGACAGCACCCGGGCAAAAAGCCGCTCCTGGTAATCCGGAATCACTGTAAATTTAGACAGCTCCTTGCTTCCTGTGGTAAGAAAAATGTTCCCCTCTGTACCGGAAAGAAACTCTGCCGCCTTCTCCGTGCTTTCTACATAGATGGCTTCCCTGTTCTTCTCCCCCTCCGGGCGAAGGACACGCTGATAGCGGATGCTTCCGTTCTCACAGGCAGTCCGGATATTTTTTGTCACCTCTGCTGCATAGGGATGAGTGGCGTCCAGAACGATCTCCGGCGCTTCCCTCCGGAAAAGCTCCTCCATATCTTCGGTTTTCAGCCTTCCGGCGCTGACATGGAGAAATTCATTTTCCTTCAGAAGCGAGCCACCATATTCCGTGGCTGCACAGGCATAGACCGGAACATGATTTTCCGCAAGGAACTCACAGAGTGCATAGCCCTCGGTGGTCCCTGCAAAAACAATGGCTTTATACATTCTTATATCCCCTTGGTGTTACCATCTTGCCGTTTACATTCTTAGTCTGTGAATTTCCCACAAAAACGGTAGTAAACATATCCACTTCTGTATCACGGAGCTCCTTCAGTGTCATGACCTGTGCAGTCTCGCCGTCACGTGCGATCTGGGCAACCGTGCCGCAGACAGTATCCGGGGACTTGTATTTCATCATCAGATCACAAGCCTTCTGAAGATAATCCTTACGTTTTCTGCTGGACGGATTGTAAAGGCATACCACAAAATCCGCCTGTGCTGCTGCCAGAAGCCTTGCCTCGATCTTCTCCCACGGAGTCAGAAGATCACTTAAGCTGATCAGGCAGAAGTCATGGATCAGCGGTGCACCCAGCACTGCGGCGCCGCCTGTGGCTGCTGTCACACCTGGGATAATGGTCAGCTCCACATCCGGATAGTTTTCTCCCACCTCATACATCAGACCTGCCATGCCATAGACACCGGCGTCACCACTGCAGATCATGGAAACGGTTTTTCCTTTTTTTGCCTCGTCAAAAGCAAGTACACAGCGGTCTACCTCTTTTTTCATCGGTGTGGTCATGAACTCTTTGCCTGCAAAATACTCCTTTACAAGATCCACATACACCGTGTAACCGATGATCACATCACTTTCATTTAATGCACGGATCGCTCTTCCAGTCATCTGGTCATACGCACCCGGGCCAATTCCTACAACATAAATCTTACTCAAAACGTATCCTCCGATTTCCGGCTGCAAGGGCGGTGGTCACACCGTCCCGGCCTGTTTTTTTTCTGATCAGTGTACCCTGTCCGCAACCCAGAACCGCGCTTCTCTCACAGACATTCTCTACACCTGTTATCTTTTTTACAAATTGTGACGGGGTAAATTCACCCTGCACTGCCTTCAGCTCTTCCTCTGTAAAGGTCAGAAACGGAAGTTGCCAGGCTTCTGCCAGAGAAAGAAGTCCCACCTCTTCCTTCTTCAGATCGATACTGGCAATAACTCTCAGTGATTCTCTGTAAACATCCGATTCCTTCAGACATTCCTCTGCCGCCTTCCGGATGGAGGCTGCATCCTTTCCCCTGCGGCAGCCCATTCCCAGAGCTGCGGAGGGCGGCACCACATGGACTGTATTTTTAAAGGGCAGGCAGCCTCTGTGGATCGTCACCGCAATACCTGTTTCCGGTGCCTCACCGGCTATCTCACCCTTCTCCGGATCCGCTGTAGCTGAGGGCCTTCCGTCCTTCCCGCAAAGCACCAGACCCTCCGGCAGCTCCCCGTCCCATGGAAACTCACTGTAAAAGCCAATGCTCTCTCCAGCAAGAAGGGCCGCAGAAGCCTCCTTTGCAGCCTTCATATGAAAAATAGCACAGCCATTCTTTTTTGCAAAAACATCCACTGCAAAACGGCTGTGAAGATCTGTGGCTGTTGTCACAACCGGCACCGCCTTAAGATATCCGGCACAGCGAAGAGCCAGCTCATTGGCTCCGCCCAGATGTCCGGAAAGAAGAGCAATGACAAATTTTCCGCATTCATCGATCACCAGCACAGCCGGATCCGTCTTTTTTCCGGCAATGTAAGGTGCGATACTGCGCACTGCGATCCCGCAGGCGCCAACAAAGATCACGCCCTCTTTTCCTGCCTGGAACTGTTCCCCTGCCCACTGGGAGGTGGAAACAGAGATCGGATCCGGAAGGTACCGGCTCTTTTTTGCAAGGGTGACATTCTCACCCTCTTTTTCCAGAGCCCTCTGAAGCCTTTCCCCTGTCTCCAGCCCTGTCATACTGAAGCAAATGATGGAAATGTTCATATTTTATTTCGTAGCCTCACGGAACTCTGTGGTAAAGCCCGGATCATACAGCTTGGATCTGTCATAGCTTGCAGCATTGACCGCATCGCCTACCAGCATAAGAGCTGTTTTTGTGATCTTGTTCTCTTTTGCTGTCTGCGCCAGAGTACCCACTGTACAGATAAACTTCTTCTCATCGGGCCAGGTTGCCTTGTAGACGATGGCAGCCGGTGTATCCTCACGGTATCCGCCCTCCACCAGTCTGCGGCTCAGCTCCTCCAGCATACCTGTACTGAGGAAAATAACCATAGTCGCATTATGAGCGGCAAAGGACTGAATACTCTCTTTTGCCGGCACCGGTGTCCTTCCCTCCATTCTTGTGATGATCACACTCTGGGAAATATCCGGAAGTGTATACTCCAGGTTCAGTGCAGATGCAGCTCCGCAGAAGGCACTGACACCCGGGCAGGAATCATAGGGGATTCCCTTTTCATCCAGGATATCCATCTGCTCACGGATCGCACCATAGATACATGGATCGCCGGTGTGGAGACGAACGGTCATCTTACCCTCAGCCTCTGCTCTCTCCATAACAGAGATCACTTCCTCAAGGGTCATCTTTGCACTGTTATGGATGGTGCACACATCCTTGGAATACTCCAGAAGCTGGGGATTTACAAGAGATCCCGCATAGATGATCACATCTGCCTCTTCCAGATACTGTTTACCTCTTACTGTGATAAGATCCGGTGCTCCCGGACCTGCTCCTACAAAATGTACCATAATCTATTCCTCTCTTCTGTCTTTGTTTTCTTTGATAATGATCAGGGAATAATATCCTGCATCCTCAGGGATCTCCTCCACGGTCCGGTAGATCTTTTCATCCGGCATTCCGCAGTTTTCGATCATCATGGCCTCTGCCCCCTGGGAAAGAAGCTCCGCCTTCACATCCTTCATCTTCTTTCCGGCCTTCATAAGGACCTTGGTACCGGAAAGCTTCAGCGCATCCTCGATCTGATAGGAAGCCGGGATCACGTGAAGAGGCTCTGCCTTCTCCACAAGTCCGGTGTTCAGACGGGCGGAAACTGCACAGAAGGATGTGATGCCACAGACTATCTCCGTCTCATAGCCCTGAGCCACAAGTCTGTGATGGATATAGAGATATGTGGAATACACGGTAGGATCTCCCAGTGTGAGAAATACCACGTCTTTCCCCTGGTCCAGGACAGCCTTGACTTTATCTGCTCCTGCATCGTGATAGCTCTTCAGCACCTCCGGATCCTTGGACATTGGAAAAGGAACTGCAAGAAGCTCCTTCTTTCCAAGCTCCGGATAAGCCCCCTCCACGATCTTAAACGCTACCGTATCCTCCGGAACCTGTCCCGGAAGTGCGATCACCTCTGCCTCCTTTACAAGACGAAGTGCTTTTAAGGTAAGAAGCTCCGGATCTCCCGGTCCTACACCTACACCATATAATTTACCTGCCATATTTCTTTCCTCCTAACTATATTTTCCAGACAGGATAAAACCTGTCTGTTATTTATATCAAATTTTGTCCCCGGATCAAAAATCTCCATCCGGATCAGGGTTTCACGCATGAAATATCATCCACCCCGACTGCCTGCTCCTGTATCTTATGGATCAGCTCCTCTGCATCCCGGGTCTGCCCCAGCAGTCCGTATACATTGGAAAACACCACAGCACCCAGAAGGATCTGCTCATAGGATCTGTGGTCCAGATAAAACTGGATCTTCTCCATGACCACAGCCATAGTCTCTTTCAGGATACCATAGCTGTCAAGAACAGCCAGCGCCTCATCGGTAGTCCCCGCCTCCAGGATCTCTCTGGCACATTCCAGAGAGCCCCCTGCACGGATGGCACTTGCACAGAGAACCTCCATCCTTCCGTCAGCACAGTGGGAATGGGTATTCATGATCCCGGCGGCAACCTTTACAAACTTACCGATATGAGCCACAAAAAGAATGCCCTTTACGCCCATATCAATGGCCATGTCAATGGTCTCTCCTACATAATTGCTGCACTTGATATTGTTCTCAAAGGGAATGGACATATGCTCCCTGAGATAATCCGCACCGTAATTCCCCGGTGTCACCAGGATATAGTTTTCTCCCTGGCAGAAATGCTGCTTCATCTCCACATGGATGCTTTCGATCAGAGCCTTCTCACTCATGGGCTCTACGATCCCGCTGGTTCCAAGTATGGAGATCCCGCCAAGAATGCCAAGACGGGGATTAAAGGTTTTCTTCGCGATCTCCTCCCCCTGGGGAACGGATACGGTAAGCTTCAAACCGCCCTCGTAGTCATATTCCTGGGCCGCCTCTTCAGCTTCCCGCAGGATCATGGCTCTGGGAACCGGATTGATCGCCGCCTCGCCCACGTTCTGGGAAAGTCCCGGCTTGGTGACACGCCCCACACCGACCCCTCCGTCCAGGATGATCTGAGGCCGGGATCTCTCTGTTTTCTGCTGCTGCCCGGCCTGTTCTGCCGCTGAAATAGAAAACTTCTCCGCTTTTACATAGACCAGGATCCCGTTGGTGGTATCCGGATCATCCCCTGCATCCTTCTGTACCGCACAGGAGACATAGGTTTCGCCCCGGGTAATATCGTGAAGCTGTAATGTGAGGGTGATCCCCTTTGGGGTATCAAGCTCTACCTCGGAAAGAGTCTCTCCCGAGAGCAGCATCCGGACTGCACCCCTGGCTGCCCCGGCTGCACAGGAGCCTGTTGTGTAGCCATAACGGAGGCGCTTGTTGTTTTTTATGACATACTGGTCTTCCAGTCCATTCTTCATATATACGATGCCCTCCTTTTCAGATTACCTTGTGCTCCAGCCATTTGCGGCTGTGGAAACGCCAGGTAAAAATGATCCCACGAACAGTCCAGTCTGCAAACATTCCGATCCAGACACCCATAGGCCCGAAGCCCAGGACACGGATCAGGAAAACACAGAGACAGAACCTGCATGCCCACATGGTACAGCAGGAGGTGATCATAGAAAACTTCACATCACCGGCTGCACGAAGACCATACCCCGGCACGAACGCCATTGTCCATACCACAGGCTTTACGATGGTGATCCATGTAATCATGTGGATGCACATTTCTGCACTGGTACGCTCCATTCCGCCAAGGATCGTCACCGGTCTGACCAAAATATACACGATCAGACAGCTTACGATAATAACTGCCTCTGCAATGACACAGAGTTTTTTTATGTAATAGACCGCCTCATCCTTGCGGCCAGCACCAAGACACTGGCCTACGATGGTCATAAGGCCCACACCTACTCCGATGGCCGCGATACCATTCAGGTTCTCAAGGATATTGGTCATTGCCTGCGCTGCGATGGCTGCTGTTCCCAGTGTGGAAACCGTAGACTGGATGGCAAGCTTTCCAAGCTGAAACATACTGTTCTCAATTCCCGAAGGGATCCCAAGTCCCAGGATACGTCCGATCATGCTCCAGTCCGGGCGGATCTTCAGGTAATCCTTCACAACGACAGGCTGACGAGCCTTACGCAGCTGCCAGAGAACAACCACTGCACAGAAAATACGGGAAACCAGTGTGGAGATCGCCGCTCCTGCAACACCAAGGTGGAAAACCCAGATCAGAACCGCGTTTCCGCCAATGTTCATGATATTGGAGATCATGGAGATGGCCATAGGCCCCTTGGTATTCTCCTGGGCACGAAAGATCGAAGCCGCAGAATCATAAGCCGCAATAAAGGGGAATGACAGTGCCGTGAAAAAGAAATAAATTTCCGATGCACGCATAACATCCGCATCCACTGCACCGAAGATCAGCCTCAAAAGCGGCTTCTGAAAGATCAGACAGACTGCAGACACCACTACAGAGATCGCTGTGATGATAAAAAGCACCTGCCTGGCAGACATATTCGCCTTCTCATAATTCCTCTGTCCGATATACTGGGCACAGACAATGGCGCCTCCCGCTGCCAGCGCCGAAAAAGCCTGGATCAGAAGCACATTGATGGAATCCACCAGCGATACCGCAGAAAGAGCCGCAGATCCCACATTGCTGACCATCATGGTATCTGCGGTTCCCATTATCGAATTCAAAATCTGTTCCAGCACTACCGGCACCAGAAGATTACGGATCATCCGGTTGGTAAACATATGCTGCTGTTCCATTGTTACATCCTCCGCCTCACTTATTTATGACCTGACAAAGCAGAAAAAAATCGTCTGTATTTTATCAATCACACTTTCTCTGACATTATACCCTTTTCCCGCTCTTTTTCCAATATATTTTCTGTGTTTTTTGTACAAACTGCAAAATGCCGCAGGCGCGAAACCTGCGGCAGTCTTTGTATTTTGTGTTTTTTTATTATACAATTATGTTCCAAAGTCACTCTTTTTCATATTTTTCAATTAAACATTGATGTTCCTTGCTGGTTTTATCATAGTTAATCCCAACAAGCAGGATTTCACCTGTGTAATCCAGAATTGAAGAAGGATATTTTTTATCTTTAATCTGCCTCACGGCAGTCTGGGCATTTTGATTCCACTTCAGCTCTACGATCAACGCCGGATAAGAAGAACAGTACTCTATCTTCGGGATAAACACGAAATCAGCAAATCCACGGCCTGTCGGCAATTCCCGGACAGGTTTAAAATAGTACTGCATTGCACTTAAATATGCAATTGCCAAAACACTGCTCAACGAGTTCTCATTGTTATATTGAATGGAAGACGCATACTCGTTGTGGATTTTTTCAATCTGAGCAGCAACTTCTACTCCATCCATGTCCAACGTAGCATCAAGTAAATGTTCTGAATTTTTCTGGAATTCCAACATCTCATTCCACTGCTTACTTCCAACAGCAGCTGTAAGTTCTTGTCGAATCTCTTCGTTCGGCACGAAGGCAGTCTTTAATTTAGGGTTATATCCAAAATAGCCCAGGTGAATCATGTAGGTTAACACATCATCCTTACTTTTGATGCTTACCGTATCGTTCTTAAAGGTTGCTGTGTTTACTTTAACCTCTGCACCAGAGATCATTTCAATAATAGCTGTTTTCAAACCACCATAATTCATGTTGATCAGCGGAACAATGGCATCATAAGAAGCTGTTTCTGACCAATAGCTCTTAAATTCACCTCGAAGCATCACGCCGACAACTGCTCGTGGATTATAAACCTGATGACCATTCAGCAGATATCCATCATACCAACGCTTTACCTCATCGAAATCCTGATGATATTCTTCTGCCAGTTTCCGCACTTCATTCTCAGTAAAACCAACATACGGCGCGAGACTGCCTGGGCTCAGCATAGAAAACTCATCAAAATTATTCAGAGCTGACTGTGTTTTTTCCTTCTTTATGGGAAGAATACCTGTAAGGTACGCCAGTTGAATATACTTTGTAGGTTCTATTCCTTTGAACATTCCTCGCAGGAAATTTATATAATCTTCCTGTGCTTTTTTATTGGCCGCCTCATCACGAATCAGTACATCCCATTCATCAATGATAACAACAAACTTCTGTCCCACCTTATCTTTGATTCTTGAAAGTGCATCCGGCAAGCCAGATACTTCAAGTGGCAGAACATCCGGATAAACTTCCCGCAATTCATCCAGAACCGCCTCCGTGACATGCTTCACTATATTATCCGCATCATCACAGTTTGCCAGAAACCACTGAATATCGATATGGATCACATCATACTTGTTAAGATGCTTTTTGAAGTCGGCCTCCCTGCTTATCTGCAATCCAGAAAACATCTGCTCAGAATCTGCGCCTTTGCTATAATACGCAGCCAACATATTAGCTGCATAAGATTTTCCGAACCGGCGCGGCCGACTATTGCAGATATAAGCATTTGTTGTATCAAGAACACTGTTTGTGTACTCAATCAGGCCAGTCTTATCCACATATATTCTGGAGTTAAGAGCAACCTGAAATGCACTGTTGTCCGGGTTCACAAATCTTCCCATGCTATTCAGACTCCTTTCTGAAGCTGTTCCTCAAGCACGAGGTTACAACTCACCTGTTTTATTTTGATTTTATCATTTCATAGAGCAAATAACAAGTTGATGACTGCTTTACTTCGTGCAACATATGCAAATCCCACTCGAACAGTACGCTCTTTCCCGGTTCTGTCAACCATTATTTCATTTTGATCTCGCTGTTATACGAACATCTGCTGATCCTTCTTCTGTTGGGGCATTCCTCCAACGCTTCATCGCTCTGTACCTCCGCTGCCGCTCGGCTCCAACACTGATCTTATCTGCCGGTGCTGTACCTGGAAAATACACACCCTTTTTGTACGGAAGATATGAAGTAACAGAGGACCTGGACAGGCCAAGAGCATTTGCAGTTGAAAGGACAGCAGCTTTATGATCCTGTGTTTTTCTGAAATCATCAAAGGTCACCTGCACCTTCTCCGCCATATCCGATACATACACACCGGCCGTGATAAGCAGCTTCCGAACCTTGATCGGATTCAACCCCAGCTCATCTGCAATAGCCTGCAAAGACATCCCCGCTTCATAAAGCACAACAGCCGGATCCATCAGCTCCTTAAGGATCTTCCCGGCATCATACTCCGGCTTTGATTTCCTGCGACCACCTCCGGGCTTTCTTGGTTTATACGCTCTTTTCTCACCCATAGATTACAAAACCAGCTCATACATTTTGAAGGTCATCTCGCCAACCACCTCATAAAAAAGTGTCTTTGTCTGGATATACCGAAAACCCAGTTTCTGATACAGACCTTCCGCTGCTGTATTGTTCTCGATCACATCAAGCCTCAGCGCTTTCTTTCCGGCTTTTCTTTCCGATCCTACAATGTGCTCCATCAAATTCCGGGCCAGACCCTTACCACGCTGCTCCGGATGCACTGCCAGAACATGAACGACCATAACCTCATCCGAATCGATCTGCCACGGCACATCTGCGTAGCCATCCACCTTTTCATCATTAACTATCGCACAGGCCGCAATCTCGCTGCCATCTGCCAGAACATACAGCTCTTCCTTACCAATACTGTTACGTAGCATTTCATCAGAAGGATGGATACCCTTCTTCCAATGTGGAAACGATGGATCACCCTGCTCCTGGTCGATCAGCTCCCAGTACAGAGATTTTATGTTGTCAAAATCCTCTTTTACTCCCTTACGAAATATCATTTGTTCCATCTCCCCTTACTCATGCAGTTCCAGCGGCAGTCCGTCCGGGTCATGAAAAAACGTCATCTTCTTACCGGTAAAATCATCCACACGGATCGGCTCACATTCGATCCCGACCTCCGCCAGCTCTTTCACCGTCTGCTCCACACTCTCCACACAGAAAGCAAGATGACGCAAACCACAAGCCTCCGGACGGCTCACCCGTTTCGGTGGATTTGGTTCTGCAAAAATCTCCAGCTCCGTGTGCTCATCCACACGCAGATCCAGCTTCCAGTCCCTGCGCTCTGAACGATAGTTTTCTCTGATAACGGAGAAGCCAAGCTTGTTTACGTAGAAATCTTTGGCGGCTTCGTAGTTGGATACGATGATTGCGATGTGGTGTATTTTAGATAAATTCATTTTTTGTACTCCTTTTTAGTTTATCTTATTTTCGTTATAAACTATATAGTGGTTTTTAAAATATACCGTGTGTGCTTTAGTTCTGAAGGAGCATGTGTTTCACACACGGTAATTTTACAAGAAATACAGATTATTCTCAATTTTTATTTTGTAAGTGCCTGAACCCCCTGGGGGCACTAATCCTTCGTCCTCTGGATTCCCTGGTCGCATTTGCTTTTTTATAGTCGCTGATTGTCAAGGTAGTTGTCAGTAAAAATATATTTTTTTATTCGTGCAGGTCATCAGATATTGCTCTGTACCTGATCACCATCATTTTGAATGAATAGATTTTTATGAAACAGCCATCTGTTCATCAGCTTTTTCGGATTGTTCGTGTACCCTTTCCGGGTTCAGATATACAATATCCGGAAGACTCCAGTCACGGGTTGCACGTCCATTCCAGCGTTCTGGATGCTCCGCTTTAGCAGCTTCGTATACTTCTTTACGCTTAGACAGGGTAGTACAAATAAAGCTGCAGTTTCTGCAAGAGCCTTTTCTTCGCTGTAATTCTTTTTTAAGTTTTCTACATTCTTTCCCAGAACCCTTGAGTTCGCGGTTAAACCGGGAAAGGCTTCCGAATTTTTACCTCAGGTTGCCGTCACCCCACTTAAGAATTTCACTTGTAACAAGTCTATCATAAATCATATCATTTCCCATGTCATCTATTATCTGCAGCTTACTATAAGCTTCGTCCACATCATTTTTTAATTGCTCAACTGATTCACTACTGAAAGCAAATACACATATCTTATCTAGTATCGCTTTATCAGCCTTACATTGTTCTCCAACTCTTCCATGAAGCAATGCCAATGTACAATCGGGCATTTTTGCGATTTCTTCAAGACCTTGAATTTTTGCAATCGTACCTTCCTTCGCAAAAACATTGACCGTTACACACTTCATATTTTCATTAATTCCTATATGCGAAACATCATGTGTATTTCCACACAATGCATAGAAAATAAATATGTCCAGAAAATTAACAGGACCTCTCTTTTGTGTGTAATAATATTGATGTGCGCCCTCCAAGCGATAACCACACTCGAAAAACACAAAATTCTGATTCTTATCTATGAATCCTGAAAAGAAAATGCACCCATTTTCAATTTTCATTCCTCGAATCATGGCTTCAATATTATCTTTTACTTTCGAATTGTAAGAAGATTGATATTTTTCAGGATACAGCCATGCTGTTTGTACCACTCTAGATCCATCATTATTTTGCGCGTTAACTGTGTCACAAGAGGTGAGTAATGTAAGGTTTCCATTTTCAGCTAAATAATAGAAGTCAACTTTATCCTCATCTTGAATATACTTTTCAATAATGACTCGTTTTTCCACAGAAAGATCATATGCATACTGATATGCTTTTTCGAGTTCTTCAAAACTATGCGCAATACTTATCCCAATCGATCCAGCTCGGTCTGTCGGCTTAACAATTACAGGATATTCATTAACCTCATCAATAGAACTATATTCTTTTACGACCGGAACACCGTACTTTCGGCAACACTCTTTAAATTTAATCTTGTCGCGGGTAATCTCCAACTGTTCATTATTTATATAACATGGAAAGTTTAGCCGCTCACAAAGCTTTATCATATTTTCAACTCGGAATTCGCTATACCCTGCTAATATACCATCTACCCCACTCTCGCGAGATAATTTTTCCAAGGTGTCTATATCAGACCAACTAATATCCCACGCTTCATCAGCTACATTCTTCGCAGGTGCTAATGTATAATCCGTATGATTATCTGTGACAATAACATAAATCCCATATTTTTGGGCGCGCTTAACAAGTGAAATCTCCCCTGCAGTGGCGCCTAAGATAAGCAATTTCTTACCTGTCAAGTTCATCTCTTATCACCTCCACCAAATATTTCATGTCCTCTATTCCGTACCGTTGATCCACTGGAATCGGCAGAATATCTGCCGCATAATGATATTCCAAACTATTTTCTGGACACTCTTCTAACACATTAGGCCACAAAGTCGGTATATAGACTTTTTCTTTCTGCAATTTCTTTCGCACCCTAAAACCATTATGAATCAAAAGCGGATACATAAATGCTCCATTGACACTTTTGAGTTTTAGTATATTTATATCTCGAAATTCTATGTTCAAAAAATCGAAATTTTTCTGTCGTTTTTTTGCCACCATTTCATAGTCAATCCCATGCAGAAGATTATCTGTTAAACGGGACATTTTTTTAACTGATTCCATTGCAAATAATTTGTTATTAGCTATATACTCGCTATAAAATTCATTCGCACTTCGTTCAAAACGTCCCAACAAAAAATGCATTCGTTCAAAAGATTCATCTTGTGGAATCTCCCGCATCATCTTCGTATTAGTATACAAAAATGCGCCATCTGAAACACCAAAATATTTTCGACAGGTATAAATCGTGTCAACATTTTTCGCAGGCATCTGAAAATAACTCTGTGCATTATCAACAATTACATGATTGTATTTCTGTTTCCACTTATTCAAACAATCATTATCAAGCTGACCGTAAAAATTCACTATATAAAGCCATTCGTCCCCACTTAGTATCCGATCAAAAACCGGTTCAAATCTCTCATCGATGTGGTAAAACTCATAATCGACTTTAATCTTCTTGCAAAGATCTGCCACGGAAGAACAAAGAAAATACGGTAAATACAGTTTTTTTACTCTCTTTGCCTCGCAAAGATATGCCAATGCGTTTCTACCACAGTTTAATGCAATAGCTTCCTCATGGAGCATCTTGCCATGACAACATTCAAGTTCTATGTATCCTCCGTATTCTTTCATTTATTTTCTCCTATCTCACTGAAGTTCAACAGTGATTAGCTCATTGACATGTTCCAATATCTTCTTCATCGTGGTTTCATCTGGGAACTTAAAGAATACAATACCCAAACATTTTGCAGCATTATCAAAATATTCCACTTCATCACCTAACTTTTTATACAAGTATTTCCGATAAATATAAGGTTCAATTTCCGGTGAGAACAAAATATCTTTATAGATTCCGTTTTTATTACTATGCAAATTATGAGTAGCATAAAATCCATTTGGCTCATGGATATTGCCTTTAATTGCTGCTCCCATGGCCGCTTTTACAGACATTTCTGCAATATCTACGCCAAACATATCTCCCAGTAAATCGGGAATCATATTTCCACCACTACGGGGGCCAACGTCAATAGGCCAGACACGATTACTCTTATCTACAACAAGCTCAACATTCATAGAACCATTACTGATTCTAAGTTTTTCCACCATTGAAGATAATGTCTCTTTAACATGTTGGATATCCTCATCCTCCAGTTGCAACGGATAGCTTTTGCCTACCGGAACCAACGGATTAACACAATTGTCTCTGTGACAGTTCAGCAACCCCCAAAGAACAATTTTCCCATTCTCAATAAAAACATCGCCACCAATCAAATAAGGATGCTTTTTTTCGATAAAATGCTCAACAATAATTCGATGGCACCGTGAGAAAGAAAAAGCAAAATCCAACGCGTTCTTCAGACCATCCTCTGTTTGCAACACTGTTGCACCTTTACTTCCAGAAGAATCCACTGGTTTAATGATAATTGGAAATTCAAAATTCTCCTTTTCTTTCAATGCATCTTCTGCTGAAGCATACCCTTTAGCTTTTGGAGTAGAAAACCCATTTTCTATAAGAAATTTACGAAATTGATCCTTATTGCATAAGGTTTCAACTGAATGATAAGGGGCTCCCGACAGACCAAGTTTTTCTGCAATATAGGCTGCTGTAGGTGCTGCTGGATCGGAGGCATAGGCTAACACACCATCAACCTGTTCATTTCGAGCCACTTCCAAAACGGCATCTTTGTCAGTCGTACTCACTAGATAAAACTTATCTGCTTCATATTGTCCAGGATTATCTGGAAGATAATCGCAAAGAACCGTATAATATCCGAGTTTTTGAGCAGTTTTAATTGCTACAATCTGTTGTGCAGAACCGCCTAATAATAATATTTTTTTCATTCACTTTACCCCAAAATCACATCACAAATTCTATCAACATCCTTCAAAGACAAATCTGCATACAACGGAAGAGTTAAAACACGCAATGCTATATGCTGAGCAATAGGTGTTTTTTCAGCTCCTGCAGTTGGGTAATTACGGTAACATTCAAAACTGTTTGTTAACGGATAAAAATACTTCCGCGCGCCGATGCCAACCTCTACTAACTTCTCAAAGATCTCATTTCTGGTATACTTATACCCATCAAACACTACAGGAAAATAAGCATAGTTGCTTTCAACATCTTTCTGAATTATAGACAACTTAATTCCTTCTACGCCCTCAAGACGGCTTCTATAGTGTTCTACAACATGCTTTCTTTTTTCAATTTCTTCATCAAGATGTTTCAGGTTACAGATACCCATTGCAGCCTGGAATTCATTCATCTTTGCATTGGCACCAACAAACTGAACTGACTCAGGGCCATGGATACCAAAATTTTTCATATCATTCAAAAGCTGAATCCAAGAGTCATCTTTAAAGCAAACGCATCCACCCTCAATGGTATTAAATACCTTGGTAGCGTGGAAACTAAACATAGATGCATCACCAAAGCAAGCTGAAGATTCTCCCTTATACTTTACCGCAAAAGCATGTGCAGCATCATAGATAACTTTCAGTCCATACTTTTTTGAAATTCGATTGATTTCTTCCACATCACACATATTTCCATAAACATGCACTGGAACAATTGCAACTGTATTATCTGTAATCAGATTTTCAAGTTTTTGAGTATCGATTGTATAATCATCTTCTTTGATGTCACAGAAAACAGGAACTAGTCCATTTCTCACAATAGCGTGCGTGGTAGAAGCAAATGTAAATGGAGTTGTAATAACTTCACCTCCCTTTGGCAGATTCAATGCAGCAATTGCATTTTCTAATGCCAAATGACCGTTTGTGTATAGAACAACATGAGAAATACCTAGATAGTTTTCCAGTTCTTTTTGCAATTCCTTATGTTTTACTCCCATATTAGTTAACCAATGGCTATTCCAAATTTCTTTGATTTCTTCACAATACTCTTCAAAAGAAGGCATAGATGACCTTGTAACTAAGATATTTGACATAATTTTTACCTCTTTTCATCAAGACAATAAAACTATTTGTTAGCTTCATTTTTTGTGTATAAGTGTCTTTGAAATTTCCAGCAAATATTCAAACGAATCCAAATGTAATAGCTTAGAACCAAATATGTAGATAAGAGCACCTGTAGGTACTTTGATCAGTAATGTTAAAGCGCTGGAAAATTCAAAAAAATTAATAAACGAAATAGCAATCCCCATAACTACCGCTAAAGTAACGGATGGAAAAATATCTATCATTTGTTCTTTGAAACTATAATTTAAAAGTTGTCTGTTTGGCCACGAATTTATGATCATACTTGTTATCATACTTACTAATAAGCTATAAGCCATTGCCATAACACCAAACCACATTGTAGATAAGAGTAAAATCATACCCACAATCTTTTTTGCAATTTCTAGTTTTAAAAACAAATCACTTCTCCCCATTGCTTTAATCGCATTAAGATTAGCCGTATGGATTGGATAGAACATATAGGTGATGCAAAAAATCTGTAAAAATGGAACGCATGGTAACCATTTTTCTGTTAAAACTAAATCTACAACTGATGTTGCGCAAAATGCCAGTCCCATCATAAGAGGTGCCATTATATATGTACTAATCTTAATGGCCCTCCTCGTCATATTTTTTACTCGTTCTCTATCATCTTGTTGTTTGGCCAATGTTGGAAGAAGAACACTGTCTATAGAAGTATTAATATTATTCACAATAACACTTGGTAATTTATCTCCTTGATTATAAAAAGCTAAATCTGCGGATGAATACATTTTTCCAATAACCAAGCTACGAATATTTGTATATACCGTGTCTAATAAAGCTGAAACAAGTATCTTCCAACCAAATGAAAGTAATTTTTTAAGCCGTTTCCATGAAAACAATTTTTTTGGACGCCATTTAACTGTAATCCACAATATAAAGGTATCAATTGTAGTATTTGACAACTGTTGTGCGACAATTGCCCATACTCCGGCACCAGCATAAGCCAAATAAATTCCTAAAATAGCCGAAAAAATAGTACCCCCTAATGTAGAATAAAAAAACTTCTTAAAGAGCATGTTTTTTGATACATAGGATTGCTGAATTCCTTTTACGCCAGAAATAATAATCGTTAGACTGATTACTCGAACAATAGGTGTAAGTGAAATATCCTCATAAAATTTTGCAATAAAAGGTGCGACAAAAAACATCCCGGCATATAGAACTAAACATACAATGAAGTTAAAATAAAATACAGATGAAAAGTCTAAATCATCTGAATCCTTTTTTTGAATTAAAGCAGTACCCAACCCACTATCCACAAACACTTGTAAAATTGTAGTGAACACAGTAATTAAAGCTATTTTCCCGTAATCTTCGGGAGCTAAAAGGCGTGCTAAAACAATAGAAACAACAAAGGTTATTAATTGTGCTCCACATCTCTCTGCAAATCGCCACACCATATTTGAAAAAACACTATTTTTAGTATTCATATATTTTTTACCAATTTGCTCAAAAACTAATTCTTATTATTTTTACATATAATCAAATATATTCTCTACATGTTGCTTCAGAATTAATTTGAAAAATCCCCTTCACTTTTACATTTTCCTAAGAACTTAATGTGTTCGAAACCTTTATATATTGTTTTTCTTCTTATAAATGACATATAGCGGTGATAATCTCCATTTGACAAATAGCTTAATTTTATCTATAAATGTATAATATTTTTTATAAAATTCAGTTTTAACTATTTGATCATATTTTTTAAATCTTACATAATGTGATATTATTTCTCGTTCTTTCAATAATTTTATATATGAAGCATATTTAAAATTTGTGTAATTATTATATAAATCAAAAAAAGTATTCATCTCTTCTACTAACTTTATACTTTTATTATAGTTATATAACTGTCCACCAAAAGAATTTGAATTGTTTACTCTATACACACACATCAAATCATCAATATATAATGCGGGGCCTTTATCAATCAAAAACATTCGTCTACTCCTGTCTCCTACAGGACACGGTAAGTCATAAACTGGATACTGATTTATATACTCTGTTCTCATTAACATTGAACAAGTTGCCGGCATCCCACCTGGCTCAATCAATACTTCTTCTATTGATAAAACTCCGGATTTTTTATACGGATGTCGTTTTTTCATTTTCCCAGTCTTATCATTTAATTCATAATTAGCATGTACACAAAATGAAGCTAACGGATTTTTCTCCATTAAGTCTACTTGTTTTTGCAGTTTATTATCATCACACCAATAATCATCCCCTTCACACAATGCAACATATTTACTTTTTGTTTCCATTATTACTTTTTGTGAAAAATAAGGAATTATATTCTTGCTATACTGATTTTCTTTTTCATAAATAATATTAAAATATCCAGGATATTTACGTTCATATTCATGTAAAATATTTGCTGTATTATCTGTCGAAGCATCATCTCTTATTATGTATTCAACTGGAAATGTAGTTTTTTGTTTTAAAAAACCATTTAATGTTTTTTCTATATATTTTTCGTGATTGTATGTCAGACATATTACCGTAACTAAATATTTCATATTATAACCTCCATTTATTGAAAGAAAAGTTTAAACGGATATGTTCCATGTGTTTGTAATACAACAAATAAAATAAACCAATTCATAAAAGCTATTGTAAATGTAACTAAAACCCTTATAGGCATTCGTCTTAATAAGATAATTCTTTTACCATTTGCTGCTTTATTCTTAGCCATCAAAAAGGGAAGGAGAACAATTAAATAATATTCAGCATAGATAGATATACGATACCCGTAAGAAGTATGATAATATATGAAAAAAAACAAATAAACCAATATTCCCATTAAATAAATTCCAATTGAAGTATTAAAATATTTATTTTTATAATTATTCTTATAAAAAATAACTGGAATTATCAATAACACTTTAAATATACTTTCTATATATTGTGCTATTTCTAATGAATACATATAATTAGATAGATTAGCTTCTCTAAAAATATTAGAATATCCAACAATCTTATCTTGTCCTAAGAAACCATATTTTCCTATAAATACAATTATCACATCCCAGTATTGCATCAAATAAACAAATATAATAAAGAAAAATATGCATATACTCATAAGTATCTTTTTATTTCTGATCTTGTCAAATACTAATGCTAAAAGCAAGAACAAGATGCCAAGAATAGCAGTACTATGAAATAATAATGCTACAATACATGTGAAAATCATCTTCACATATCTCTTTTCTTCCAATAAAAGAAATGCTAAAAGCATCCAACTTGCAGCAATAGATTGTCTCATAACATTAAAACCAACAATATAAAAAATCATTAAATATATCATCATTGGCCATATCATATTATATTCATTTCTAAGTTTAACTGCGCATATATATATAGGAATGATCTGTAACATTGCAGTAAATGCAAGAAAAACATGTACATTTCCACATAAATGGCTACATATAAAAGCCAATGCGGCATATCCGCCTTCAATTGAATTAACATTTAAAAATGAATTTAGGCTTGTATATGCAGATGATTTTTCAAAAGTTTGATATGCATAAACCATTATATCAGTTCCAACATTCAATGCTCTCATTCCCGCAAATATTGTAGGAATCAAAACTGCTAATATTGAATACACTTTAAAATATAACTTATTTTTTGAATTATTGGCTTTGTATGTAAATAGCAATGTAAAACCAATCACAAAACTATACATTAAAAAAGTGTATATAATTACAAGTATTCTATCCATATATTAGTCTCCACTTCCGCCTATATAAACTCTCTTGCAATACACTTTAATGCTGCCTCTACAGTAGTATCCATGTCATAATACTTATATTCACCCAATCTCCCACCAAAAATAATTTTATTATTTTGATCTGCTAGTTCTTTATATTTCATATATAACAAGTTATTTTTTTTATCATTCACTGGATAATACGGTTCATCTCCCGGATTCCATTCTGAGCTATATTCACGAGAAATAATAGTCTTCGGTAAATCATTACCAGCCTCATCTTTGCCAAATTCAAACCATTTATGTTCAATAATACGAGTCCACGGAGTATTACAATCTGTATAATTTACAGCAGCATTTCCTTGAAAATTAGGCTGATCAAGTATTTCATTCTCAAATCTGATAGAACGATATTCAAGAGTACCAAGAGAATAATCATAAAAAGCATCGATCGGACCTGTGTAAACAATTTTCTTTGCCATACTATTCCACTTATCTCTATCTTCTAAATAATCCACACCTAACTTAACATCAATACCTTCTAGAATGTTTTCAATCATTCGAGTGTAGCCCCCTACAGGTATTCCTTGATATCGTGCATTAAAATAGTTGTTGTCAAATGTAAAACGAACAGGAATACGCTTGATTATAAATGTAGGAAGTTCTTTACATTCTCTCCCCCACTGTTTCTCCGTATAACCTTTAATCAACTTTTCATAAATATCACGACCAACCAGAGAAATTGCTTGTTCTTCTAAATTTTGTGGTACCTTTTTTATTTCTCTTCTTTGTTCTTCTATCTTTTCTGCTGCTTCCTTTGGAGTTACAACTCCCCACATCTTATTAAATGTATACATATTAAATGGTAAAGAATACAGCTCGCCTTGATAATTAGCTATCGGTGAATTAGTAAAACGATTAAATGTACAAAACTGATTTAAATATTTCCAAACTTCTTCATTATTAGTATGAAAAATATGTGCTCCATATTTATGTACATTTATACCTTCAATTTTTTCTGTATAAATATTTCCTCCTATATTAGCTCTTTTATCTATCATAAATACTTTAGAACCTCTTTTTTTTGCTTCTCTAGCAAAAACCGATCCATATAGCCCAGTACCTACTATTAAATAATCATACATCCTATTTTTCTCCTTTTACCGATTTTCTAATCAACCTTTTTGAAAAAAGCGGCCATACAATTGGCAATAATTTATACAATATTTTTTTTAAAAAATTGGGATTTATTACATTTATTTCTGCATTTGTAGTCATAGGTGCAGGAAATTCTTCTGACTGAGCAACATCTATTTCCTTTACGATAAGACCTTTTTTTTCTATCCAAACATTCATAAGAAATTCTGCAATAAATCCATACACTCTTTGTTGTTGAGCAGACCATTCAGTAATATCTATTTTTTTTTCAAAATCAAATAAAATTTCAAATAACCATTGACAATATTCATTCATCAATTCTTTTTTGCAATAGAACATATTAAAACAATGATAATAATTTTGTCTAAGTAATCTATTTATTATTTTTTCATAGGTTTTATCTTTTTTAATAATTAATTCACAACATCTTCTCAAAGCATCATTACGCAAACATTTTTCATAAAATGTAAAGTAATCCATATAAACATTAACTTTCTTTGGAAGAATAATATCTACATTTTCCAAATAACAGCTAAGCTCATCTACAGTGCATAATTTATACATACCTTGTTTTATTTTACAAAAAAACCTTCTGTAATGGCATAAACCAATTTCTTCGTAATTTGTATTCTTCCACATCCAATATAATCCAGTAAGTTCGCAATAATGTGGATTTTTTTCTGATATATTGTCCATAGATGAATCTTTAAACTCTGCATTATTCTTATTATTGCCTACTCCAAGATAGTAAAAATCATCTAATTCAATTTTTTTTTCAATACTCTTATGAGTAATGACAAACATAGCTTTACTCATATCCATTTCTCCTTCAATTTTCATTAAAAATATGAGGAACTGTATTTTTTATCAATTCAATTTTTTCTTCATTTTCAATATCCATGTATAGTATATCAATATTGTTTTTAATTGTGTTATAATCCAACAATTCATATTTAACATTTCGAATACTATTTTCTACAGCCTTATCAAATCTCATCTTTTTTAATTTAGCTGGTACACCAGCAACAATAGAATATGGTTCTACATCTTTTGTCACAATACTTCCAGCTGCTATAATTGCACCTTTCCCTATATGAATTCCAGAAAGAAGAATTACACCGTAACCAATCCACACATCATCTTCAACAATAATATCCCCTTTAGAAAAAGACTCTGTTTTTTCTGTTTCTAATATTTTTACACGGAATGGATATGTTGACAGATGTTTAGTATAATGCTCAACATCTAATAAAAATGTTACATTTTGTGCTATAGAAACATAATTACCTATGAATAGTCGTGATTTCTTTGAAAAAGAAATCACATTCAATTCCCCGTATGAATTAATTCCTACTTTAACCATGTCCGCATCAAAGAAATTTATAGGAATTGTCTGATTATGCTTATTATTTTTAACCCATTTTCTTTTAAATGAATTAAGTTTTATTTTCATTAGCAATTCATATATTAAAGTGCTCTTTAAAAGATTTTTATAGTATCTATTCATTGTTATTTACCACTCTATAAATTGCTTCAAGATATTTAAAGCCATCTTCCTTTGAAGGCTCTAGCACTGCTCCCTCTCCCCATTCATTCCATGCTGTCAATAAGATAAATTCTTTGTCTTGTTCCTTACAAATTGAAACTAATTGTTTAAGATATAGTTCAAATTTTTCTGATGATCCTCCCGTGATAATTCTACCTTTTTTGCCTCTTCTCGGTGTATCATCGTATGAAACAAAAGCTCCATGCCATTCATTACTTTTAGTTCTTTTTTTTGCATTTTTTATAAGATCTTTCCATATTTTGTCAAAGTCATATTTCAATGGTCCTTTTTTACCTACAAGTCCTAAAATACTCAATATTTTAAAACTCCATATTTTCCAACCTGCTCCCCATCCTGAATTCTGTGGCTCATAGCAAAAGTTTGTACATTTTATAGGCAATTTATAAAGAGGACTTTTTTTATACAATATTTCGATTCCTTTAAATCCATTCTCCCTAGCCAATTTATCCCAGTATTGATGCATCTTATAAATATCCTCGGAATAATTAAAAATTTCAAATAAGGGTTTTCCATTTACTTTTATATATCTTTCATCTTTAAAATAATTCAATAAATATTCAAAATGTATTTTCCAATCTTCTTCTTTTCCTAACTTATACTCAATTAAAATTGAAGATTCTTTAGTATTTTTTCCCTCATCTTCTAATGGAGCCCATGCATTTCCCCGAAATTTACTCCACGTTCTTCTCCAACTAGCATTGTCCCATGCAAAGAAAAATGGGATATCTAAATCTTTATTAGATAAAATTATCTCTGCTGGTTTAGTAAGTAATTGCTTATCTTTAGAAAACCAATAATGATAAATTCCAAAACCATAAACACCATACTTTTTAGCCAAATCTATCTGCCAAGCTATTGTCTCTTTCTTTGATAAATCATAATAATTATTATTCAAAGGAATTTGTGGTTGTTTATGTCCCTTAAACAATGGACTTGCTTTCTTTACTGATACCCAATCCGTAAATCCTTTTCCCCAGAATTTCGAATTTTCAGGTACCTCATGAAATTGTGGTAAATACATTGCCAATATCTTCACATCATTACTCATATGTCCTCCAAACTAGAAATTAACTTTCTTAATAATCATCTATTAGTTTTTAACTCAGTAGATATTTTGCTATATTTTTATATTTGATTTTATTTTCTTAATATATATCTTTTATATAATGTAATATCGATCTTTTATAAGATTGATTTAAACATATTTCTTATATTTTTCGTAAATTGTGTTGATAAAAAGTTTTCCTCAATTCTTTTTTTTCCAGCTTTTCCATATTTCACACGCAACTCCTCATTTTGAGCAAGTAATCGCATAGCATCCGCATATTTTTTTACATTTCTATTTTCTACTTCAATTCCTGTTACTTTATCTAAACTAACATAATTCACACCAGAACCTTGAATTGAAAATGTAATAGCAGGCTTTTCATAATACATTCCTTCTGCAAGTGCTAATCCAAATGCTTCATTTTTTGTTATAGAAGGAAAACAAAACAGATCCGATGCAAGAATTAATGACTTTAATTCATCATCATCAATACGTCCTGTAAAAGTAATCTTCTTATCTCCTCTTGCTTCTTCATGAAGTTTTTCCGTTAATTCTCCTGTTCCTGTAATATAAATATGAAAACTATCATCAAGAAATTTACTTGCTTGTATCAAATAGGAAAATCCCTTATACTCTGTATGACGTCCAACAGCAACACATATAGTTTTGTTTTTGTTTTGTGCTCGAATGTTTAATACCTTTTTTTCTATTTCTTGCGTAATTTCCATTCGTTCAACATTAATACAGTTCGGAATAACGATACATTTAGTTTTCACTGACTGAAGCCATTTACTACCCTCGATATAATTTGGTGATGTGGCAATAATTTTATCCGCACGAGCAAGTAAGCTCTTATTTTGTGAAGTAAATAACAGTTTTAAGTATTTTTGGCGAACAATATCAAGATGCCAATATAAAACAAGCTTAGCTTTAGATTTTTTTAATTCCCTTAACAATAAAGCTGCAACAAACGGATTTGGATAATGAAATACAACAATATCTGGATTGAAATCTTCCATTAAATTATGTAAATTTCTTTCATAAGAAATCGATAATGATTGAGCAGCAATTTTAGTGAAACAGCCACATTTCACAACTTCTATACCGTCTACATTATCAATCTTATCTTTTTTTTCGTCATTGAATGCTATAACTTTCTGAATATATTCGTTTTTCAATGACAAAACTACATCTCTAGCAATTTGTTCGGTACCCCCTGAAAAAGGGTAATAATACTTTGATATATGTAATATTTTTCTCATTTCTATTCCTCCCATCGTAAATCAACACCGAACTTTAAGCATCTCAACATTGCCAATTATTTGACACCTTCCCAATCCAGCTGGTAGAAATAATGTTTCACCTTTACTAAATCGCATCGTTTTTCGGTCCTTATCTATTTTCTGTACTTCTCCACATCCACCTAAGCACATTAACACTTGAAAAGATGTTTCCATGACAGAAAATATAAAATTCTTAGTGATTTGTATTCTTTCTATTTCAAAGTATTGACAACGGCAAAGTAATTCACGTGAAGATCCAGGATAATATTGTACCAATTTAGGTTTATGGCTAACATCCGATGCAACATTCATACTCATAACCTTCACTGCCTTATCAAAATGCAGTTCTCGTTTTCTACCATTTTTGTCCACTCGATCATAATCATAAACGCGATATGTTACATTAGAACTTTCTTGGATTTCTGCAATCAGAACACCTTTTCCAATACCATGCACAGTGCCTGCTGGAACTAAATAGGTGTCCCCTTTGTGAACTGAAACTTTTTGCAAATGTTTATCTAATGTTCCAGTCCTAATAGCTTTTCGAAGAATTTCTTCAGTCACCTCATGCTGAAACCCGTAGATTATGTGTGCATCTTCATCTGCGTCAATAACATACCACATTTCAGTCTTTCCATTATCCATCTCATATTCTCTTGCATATTCATCACTAGGATGAACTTGCACTGACAAATCTTTTTTAGCATCAATAAACTTCACCAAAATCGGCAACTCACCGTTTTTTACTTTTGTTCCAAGATATTCTGGATGCTCTTTCAAAATTTCAACCAATGTCCGACCTTTAAAAGTAGTATTTGCAACATAGCTAGGACCATCCGGATGAACTGAACACTCCCACGTTTCTGCCAACGGTGTTAAATCAATTTTTTTACCATATTCTTCTCTAAGTCGAGTGCCGCCCCACAAATAATCTTTACCCGTTGGAATCAATTTCATGATTTCCATTTCGTTATCTCCCGCTATTTTTATTCCACTGAAAATTTAATCTTATCCAGAACGCTAATTTCTTTACCAAGCTGAATTTCAATCATATCCAATGTGGTAATAGCTTCAACTGTATGTTTGCAGCCAGCTGCAATTGTAATAACATCACCTATTTGAAGTAATTGCTCCATACCATCTACAATAGCCTTACCTTTGCCAGATACAACCGTCCATACTTCCTCACGACAGTTATGCATATGGTAAGTCATATGTTCACCAGCTCTCATAGAAACTTTAACAGTCATAGAACCAGGTTGCACATCAATAACCGTATAGGTACCCCAAGACTTTTCAGCAAACATTGCTTCAGTTTCAATTTTTTCAACATACGGTTTCATGTAACCACTTCGTTCTTTATCGGATATCAGAATACCGTCACCACTGGCTGCAATAATCATATCTTTACATCCCATACAGAGGATAGGAATATTCAACTCATTTACCACATTAGTATTCTCACAAGTCTCATCCAGTATTACTCGACCCATGGTTCTATCTGTCATAACCTCGGCCATCATGTTCCATGTACCTACATCCCTCCAGTTACCGCTGTAACGCAGGACCTGAATACTAGACTCTTTCTCGACAACAGCATAGTCAAAACTAATTTTAGCTAAAGTATCATACTTATTGAATAAATCACGATAATCCACAAAATCAATCATGCTATGAGCTTTGTCCAACAAATAATCTAGTTTGAATGCAAAGATACCAGCATTCCATAATGCATTCTGTGCCAAATACTTCTTAGCAATTTCCATATCTGGCTTTTCCTTAAACTCTTTAACTTTACTAACATTCTCGCCACTTTCCGGAATAATATAACCATATTTCTCACTGGGATATGTCGGCTCAATACCCATCAAAACTAAATTCGCATCTCCTTGTTCTACCAATTTCTGCAAGGATTGAACTGTTTCGTAATAAGTACTATCTACATATGGGTCTACTGGGCATACAACAACAGCTTCATTTTCATCAATGCCAAGTTCATCATGGAGATACGCTGCAGCCAATGCAATGGCCGGGAAAGTATCTCGTCGGCAAGGCTCAACGCAGATAGATACCTTTTCACCTAACTGATTCTTAATAGTACTTGCCTGTGATTTACTAGTCGCAATGGTAATCTTTGCGTCAACATCCACAGTGGTAATCTGACGATAAACGCGCTGTAACATTGACTCATACTCGTCATTATTCTTGAACAGTTTGATAAACTGTTTGCTACGCACATCGTTGGAAAGAGGCCAAAGACGCTTACCTGAACCACCAGAAAGTAAAATAATATTCATTTTAGATTTCTCCTCTACTCATTATTTCAAGTACTCTTCAGCACTCATACAAATCTCTGCTTCTACCTTTTCAGCTGACTCCTTATTCTCTGTACTGACAGAAATATATATCTTAAGCTTAGGCTCGGTACCGGAAGGCCGCACCACGATGGAACAATTGTCTTCCAGCAAAAACTTAAGCACATTTGACTTCGGCAGACCATCCAAACCAAGTTCATAGTCTAGTAATTTAACTACTTTCTTACCGCCAAATTTCTTAATATCTCTACGGAATATCTGCATAATACTCTGCATCTTAGCAAAACCAGCACTGCCATCAAACTTATAGCTATGCAAGGTATTCAGGCAATAGCCATAGAACTTGTACAAATCGTTCAACCTGTCTAACAGATTTATGCCCTTAGTAGCATAGTAACTGAACATCTCGCAAATCATATAGGCGCCGTCCACACCGTCCTTGTCGCGAACGTAGGAACCTGTCAAGTATCCATAGCTTTCTTCAAAACCAAATACATAGCTATCAACTTTGCCCTGCTGTTCTAGTTTACCTATCTGTTCACCGATAAATTTGAATCCAGTCAGAACATTAATGGTGCGCAGACCGTAATGAGAAGCAATCTGTTCCCCCATGTCCATCGTGACGATAGTTTTAACCATAACAGGATCAGCAGGCATCTTGCCGTGCTTCATACGCTGGCTACATATATAGTCCAGTAACAACATACCTGTCTGGTTACCAGTCAGCAGTTCATATCTACCTGTCTTATTCTTGACAGCAATTCCTACGCGATCGCAGTCCGGATCGGTCGCTAGCAACAGGTCTGCATTGCACTTCTTTGCATATTCTATGCCAAGTACCATTGCTTCCTTGATTTCTGGATTTGGATATGGGCAAGTCGGGAAATTGCCATTCGGCTTCTCCTGCTCTTTAACCACAGTAATATTGGTGTATCCCGTTTCTTTCAATATACGCATGACAGGATTTAGGCCAGTGCCGTTCAGTGGACTGTACACAATGGCTACGTTCTTATTAATTTTTTCACCAAACAAAACAGATTGATTCTTAACTTGCTCTACAAAAGCTGTATAGACCTCATCTGGAATGTACTGGATATTGCCATTTAACACGCCCGTTTCAAAATCACTAGTCTTAACATCTCCAAAAATATCCAATTTTTCAATCTCAGCTAAAATTTCAATTGCTGCTTCAGTCGTAATCTGACAACCGTCAGCACCATAGACTTTATATCCGTTATATTTACTAGGATTATGGGAAGCTGTAACCATAACACTCGCAGAGGTATGAAGATAACGTGTAGCAAAGGATACCATCGGCACTGGCATCAAAGTAGGCCAGATACTAACCTTAATATCATTAGCTACAAATACACTTGCAGCGACTTTCGCAAACACATCACTCTTGATTCGGCTATCGTAACCGATAGCCACAGACGGCTTCACAAATTTTTTTTTCAAGTAATCGGCCAATCCCTGAGAAGCCTTTGCCACCGTGTAGATATTCATACGGTTGGTACCTGCACCGATAACACCTCGTAAACCACCGGTGCCAAAAGCAAGATTACGATAGAATGCATCTTCGATTTTTGCATCATCCATTATTTCCAATTCAGCGACAATGTCAGCATCTGCCTTCGCATTTGTCAACCAATACTCATATTCTTTCTTAACGTTCATAATATTTATTCCTCTTATCTTCTTTGGACCTAATTTACTCAAAAGGTGTTTTATCTATGTATACATATACATCTCCCCAAAAGAATTCTCTTTCTACTACTCGCTCTAGCCATTCCTCATAAGATTCAACAAACTATTAAAATATGGGGCATTAAAAGCTCATATAATATACTCAACAGTAATTTTGTGTTTAAATGATAAACTCATTTACATAATAAGTACCCGCAACCGTGATTTTATATTTTTCATAGTATTTTCCTTACCGAATCTCTTCTCATTGAAAGATACCTATTATATCTATGTACATACGCATCTATGTTCCGAGTAGTATGGTCATATGTAACATAAAAAACTCGCATATATGCCCCACCCTTACAACAAACCAACTCTGCCACACAGTGTCTGATCTATCTTTATTAGCATTGCAATACGCGAGCTCTCCCTAAAAAATATAGTGATTATTACTCCTGCGACATTCATTTATCCACAGAAATTCTTTCATAACATTTCACATTCTTATAACTTCGAATACACCCCGCACCACAAAGGCACAGTTCTTCGGCGACGCCTGCGTTGGGCCGCCTGGCGGTATTCAACCGGAAAGGAGGCGTCACTGGCGCTCCCTCTCTTGCTGATCACTCAGCATTTATATATAAGAGGCATTTCTGCCGCTTATTAACTTGGTTTGTTGTTTTTCCGGAAGCTTTCCTGGCATTTGCGGCCCAGGTTTCGGGCACCGTTCAGGAAGCGGTTGACCTGATGGCCGTTCTGGCAGATGAATATGCTGCCCTGTTTTTTTCCGGTGGCTCCGCAGATGGAACATTGCTTTTCTGTTCCGTCGGCGCGCAGCTCTAGTACCAGGATTCCTTCTGCCCAGGCTTTGTATTTCAGATAATTCCGGATGCGGATACTTAAGTGAAGAGGCGAATAATTGCCGCTTCTATACATGGATATCCTGGAAAAATTTTCATCATACTCCGGCAGTACCAGTATCCCGGTGTGATTTTCTTTGCAGAAATCTATGATCTCCTTGCTGACCTGATGTGCATAATGTTCATTCAGGTGCTTGAGATGCATGTAATATTTCCTGTTTGGCTGACTGACGTTGTCTTTATCGGTAAATGCCCTGGATGCTTCTACTTTTTTCAGCAAAGCTTTGCAATGATGTCGGTATGCATTTCCGCCTCTGCAGTTTTTTACAGCCAGCTGTCTGGATCCTTCATCCAGAACTGTGCATACTGCAAAGCTGTCCGTATTGGTAAAGCGGACGCTGCATACTCTGGCGCCTTCCTGCATTCGTTCTTTTGCTGTCCGGGCATCGGAGTTTTCCTGCTTGACAGGGACATGGAACATGAGCCATTTTTCCTCATGGACCAGTGTCGGTGAAAGGAGCGCTGCTTCCTTTGGGAAGGGACGTCCTGTAAGTCCGCAGGATACCCAGATCCATTTCTTTCCGTTCCAGAGCTTCAGCACTACGGAGGTGTCTGTCAGGTCTCTGTACATTCCCTTGAAAAAGGTGATATTGGCATCGATCTTTTCGGGGAAGCTTTCAGCGCTTGCTGCGGTCTTTACTGCCATTGTAGCTTTGTTCATGGCAGATCTCCGAAAGTAAACGGGGAGCTTTCCGCCTGGCGGGATGTACTTTGGTTCTCTTCCGTCTCTTCCGGGAACAGTGAGTTTTTCCAGATGTCCCTGGATGGTCAGCAGATTTTCGGCCCAGAGCTCTTCTCTTTCTTTCAGAAGCTCATAGTAAAAGGCTACGGCTTCCTGATACAGGGCTTCAGTTGTTTCGATCATCTGCTTTTCCGGACAAAAGAGCCGCATTTTCCATGTTTTGATACTGTATCCTGTTTTCATGGCATCTCTTTCTGCTGTCAGGTATCGCTTAATATCTTCATTAGTCACAGACCAAAAAAGATATATTTTACAGCCATATGTAAGGATACCATTGATATTTTCCTTTGTCAAGGCGTGCCAAAGACATGAAGCATGCTAATAATGTCGTTTTTTAAGCATCATATGCAGTCATTTTTTATCAAAAAGTGAATAAACAGTCTGATAATCATCGAAATCTAACATTAGTGGTCACAAAAAGTGGTCACTTTTTTCTTGCGTAAATCCGCGTAAAATCAATACTTTTCAAGCTTTTTTCCTTTTTCTTTCCAATTATTAGTGGTCAAAATCGTGGTCAACTGTGCCCAAAAAAAGCAGCATTTAACAGTGTTTCAAGCTCTTTTTCGCTAATGAAGATAATAAGCGACACAAATCCCATAATCCACGAGCTGTCCAAGGATATTTCCTCTTGTACCAGCTCTTTTTTTATGCCTAATCGACATTTCCCTCCCCAAATGCTATACTATACCCGCAGGCCGCGCGTTTTGGCTTTTGGCCTGCCAAATTTCAGAAAAGGATTTTTTTCTATGGAGAGAATTATTACCTATACAATCTCAACCGGGGAGTCCGGGGAAAATGTTCTTGGGTTTCTTCGGAAGAAGGGTTTTTCCAAACATATATTGACTACTATGAAGCGGGCGGAGCAGGCGATCCTGCTAAACGGGCAGCCGGCTTTTGGCAGAACAGTCCTGAGGGAGGGGGATGTTCTTCGGATCCTTGTTCCGGAGGAGGCCGGGGACGGATCGGAGTCTTCCATTATTCCGGTGCCGCTGCCTTTGGATATCCTGTATGAGGATGAGGATATCCTGGTGCTGAACAAGCCTGCTGATATGCCTGTGCATCCCTCTGCCGGGAACTACGAAAATACGCTTGCCAACGGTGTTGCCTGGTATTATAAGCAGCAGGGGAAAGCTTTTGTCTACCGCTGCATCAACCGGCTGGACAGGGATACCACAGGGGTACTGGTGCTGGCCAAGAACCCTCTGAGCGGGGCTCTTCTCTCCGCCCAGATGAAGCAGCGCCAGATCCGTCGTACCTATCTTGCACTTACTGACGGGATCCCGCCGGAAAGGGGGACGATCTCCGCTCCTGTTGCGAGAATGGATGCTTCTGTGATCACAAGGGAGGTTAATTTTGAGCGTGGGGAGGCTGCCGTGACTCATTATGAGCGTCTTGCAGTCAGCAATGGATATGCTCTTGTGGAGCTGCATCTGGATACGGGGCGGACTCATCAGATCCGGGTGCATATGAAATATATCGGCTGTCCGCTGCCGGGGGATTTTCTGTATCATCCGGTTTTTGACCGGATCGGACGCCAGGCCCTGCATTCCTTCCAGCTGGAATTTGCCCACCCCATCACCGGGGAGCCTATGTGCTTCCTGGCGCCTGTGCCTGAGGATTTCCGCAGAGCATTTTCACAGTAAAAAAAATCAGCTGTCCGGTAGGTGTTTCCTGCACCGGCAGCTGATTTTTTTATTGATTTTTTTTGTAGATCACAAGGAGTCCTTTGAGCAGAAGGTCCTCATCCAGAATGATTTCTTTCTTACAGTGAGAAATGATCTTTTTTGCAAGACCGCCTGTTGCGATCACGGTTGTTTTCTCACCAAGCTCTTCTTCCACCCGGTCAATGATCCCGTCGATTGCTGCTGCGTTGCTGTAGAGCACGCCGCTTTTCATGCATTCGATGGTATTGCGCCCGATCACATGCTTCGGGGCATCGATGCTGATCCCGCTGAGCTGGGATGCTCTGGCTGTCAGTGCATCCAGGGATATTCCGATGCCAGGAAGGATCATTCCGCCAATGTATTGCTTTTTGCTGTTGACAACCGAGACTGTAGTGGCGGTTCCCATATCGATCACAATAAACGGAACCGGATATTCATTTAATCCTGCCACAGCGTCCGCCACAAGATCCGCACCCAGCTGTCCGGGGTTGTCCATCATGATGTTCAGACCTGTTTTTACTCCAGGTCCCAGGACCATAACTTCTTTTTTGAGGATCTTTTCTGCTGCCAGCTTGGCAATGTTGGTGATCTGCGGGACTACAGATGAAATGATACAGCCTTCTATGTCTGCCTTTTTGATGTGGTAGATCTCCAGTAAGGTTTTCAGGTCTACGGCATATTCCAGTTCTGTTTTTGTCCTTACGGTAGCAAGTCTCTCGATGAAATATGTTTTTTGGTCATCGATGCAGCCCACGACTATGTTGGTATTTCCAATATCTATTGCTAAAATCATAATTTTATTTTCCCCGTCTTTATGCTTTTGTCTTCTCACGGCTGATCTGTGCGGATGGGATCAGATGCGCCTTGAAAAGTGCGGCTCCCACTGCTCCTGTGATCACTGTGGAGGAAATCATTTCGCATACTGCGTTGATCCCTACCATGAGACAGCAGCCGATGATGATGTTATGACCGCCCATCAGATTTTTTACATAATCGGTATTTCCAAACAGTCCTACAAGTGCTGTCATGAAGAACAGGGTATTCAGGAATGCGGAAAAGAATCCGGTTACTGCACATGCCACATAGGTATTGCTGACTTTTCGCATGCCTTTAAAAATATATCCGAGGCAGATACCGTCCAGAAGACGTGGGATAAAGCGCTGGATAAAGGCAAATACCGGATTGATACCGAAAAGCACAACTCCCATTGCACTGGAGCCGCCTACTCCGATGCACTGGAGAAAGCTGGTGAGGCCGAAGATCGCTCCTGCCACGGCTCCTCCCACAGGGCCAAGGACCACTGCACTGATGGCTACCGGGATCACGTTAAAGGAAATGGCCAGTGGCCCGATGTTCAGATATCCCAGTGGTGTGTAGGCCATCAGCAGAAGGATCGCTGCCATCAGGCCCAGTAATGTAAGCTGCGCTGTTGTAAATCTGTTGTTTTTCATTTCTTCTCCTCCTTGTTACCGTTCCGCTCTGTGAATATTTCCGGAAATACAGCATTTCCCGGCGTTTTCTGCGGATACAATACGGTGATGGAAAGCGGTGATCTTTTTGTTCCGCTTTTCGTTGTTAAAACCGGCTCTCTGACCGGCCCTGTAGCTATGCTTCTGCCTTTGTGGTAAGCAGAAGGATCTTATCCAGGATCTTTAAGGCTGCATCCTCCTTGCTCATAAGCGGGAGTGACACTTCTTCATCCTGTGTGATCAGCGTCAGGACATTGGTATCTCCCTGGAATCCGGCTCCTTCTACCTTCAGGTTGTTAGCTGCCACCATGTCCAGGTTTTTCTTCTCAAGCTTGGCTCTGGAATTACGGATCATGTCTCTGGTCTCCATGGAAAATCCGCAGAGGAACTGGCCCTGCTTTTTGTGCTGGCCCAGATATTTCAGAATGTCGTCTGTCCTCTCCAGCTCTATGGAAGCCTGATCGTCTTTTTTCTTAACCTTGTCTTCGCTGACCTGCTTCGGCCGGTAGTCTGCCACTGCGGCAGCCTTGATGATGATGTCCTGTTCATCGCTTAAGCCGGTGACTGCTTCAAACATATCTCTGGCGGATGTTACCGGTACCACCTTTACAAAAAGGGGCGGCTCAATGGCAGTAGGTCCGCTTACCAGCGTAACCTCTGCTCCTCTGAGCATGGCCATTTTTGCAATGGCGTATCCCATCTTTCCGGATGAATGGTTGGTGAGACAGCGAACCGGGTCGATGGCCTCCTGGGTGGGTCCCGCCGTTACCAGGAGCTTTTTGCCGGCAAGGTCTTTCTGGAAGGCGGCTTCCTTCAGGATATATTCCAGAAGGGTTTCCGGCTCCGGCATTTTTCCGGCTCCGGTGTCCCCGCATGCCAGATAGCCGCTGGCCGGTGTGATCACCTCATATCCGTAGTTTTTCAGCTTCCGGATATTGTCCTGCACCACGGGATTCTCATACATGGCGGTATTCATGGCCGGTGCGAGGATCTTCTGACATCTGCAGGCCATTACCGTAGTGGTGAGCATATCGTCCGCAAGGCCGTTGGCCAGCTTTCCGATCACGTTTGCACTGGCTGGTGCGATCATCACAACATCTGCTTTCTTGGCAATGGACACGTGCTCTACCTGGAACTGAAAGTTCCGGTCAAAGGTATCCACCAGACATTTATTCCCGGTCAGTGTTTCAAATGTGATCGGATTGATAAAGTTTGTTGCATTCTCTGTCATCAGTACATGGACATCTGCATGAAGCTTATGTAATGCACTTGCCAGATATGCGATCTTGTACGCAGCAATACTTCCTGTGATACCAAGAAGCACTGTTTTCCCTTTCAGCATCCCTGTTCCTCCTGTCAGTCAACCATACGGATACTCTCGATCACCGGCTGCTGATCCTTTGCAATGGTTCCGTTGCCGTCTGTCGGCTTGGCATCCTTGCAGATCTGATCTACGATGTCCATCCCGGAGGTCACGTGTCCGAATGCAGCATAGTCGCCATCCAGATGTGTGGAATCGGACTGTACGATAAAGAACTGAGAGCTTGCGCTGTCCGGATCTGTGCTGCGTGCCATGGAAATGGTTCCTCTTACATGAGAAATATCGTTCTTCACTCCATTGCTGGAAAATTCGCCCTTGATGGTGTCCTCTGCTCCGCCGGTTCCGTCTCCGTTTGGATCTCCGCCCTGGATCATAAATCCGTCAATGATCCGGTGGAAGGTCAGACCATCATAAAAATTGTCCTGTACCAGCTTTACAAAATTTGTGACTGTGATGGGTGCAGTGTCTGCATCCAGCTCTACATCGATCTCGCCATAGTCCTTTACGGTGATGGCAGCATGATGAGTTCCTGTCAGCTGCTGACTGATATCGATCACAGTTGTTCCTGCCATTTGTGCATCCTCGGAACCATCGGAAAATTCTCCGTCTGCGCTGTCTGTATCCTCTGTACTGTCTGTGGAGCTGTCTGCAGAAGCTTCGGTTTCATGTGAGGTGTCCTCTGCATCACCGGAAGCCTCCTGATCATCGGCGCTTTCTTCATGGTCTGAAAAGCCTGCCGCCTCAGCCTCCTCCTCGGATACTGCATTGGCTGCTGTCTCTTCATCTACGCCTGTCTGTCCTTCTGAGGTTTCTTTCTCCAGAGATTCTTCCTTCTGGTCTGCTTTGTCAGAAGTACTGTCTGTGCTTCCGCATCCGGAAAGCATTCCTGCGGTAAGAGCTGTCGCAAATAATACGGCTAAAACCTTACGTTTCATATTTATAAGTCCTCCTTATCAGATCCCGAAAACACCTGTTCCGGCATTTTCAGGTGAGCTTTTCACTCTCCCCCCTGTAAGCTTTTCTCAGTTTAACATCATCTTTTCATAAAGTCAACTTTGCACGGAACCAGGTGCAGGATTCCCTTTGTTTTGCCTTGTATCTCTTCCGGTTCTCTGCTAAAATCATGTATGGAGCTTATTATGGGCCCCGTACATATAAGAAAGTGAGGAATCAACATGGAAAAGATCACAAGTTTTACCATTGACCATATCAAGCTTCAGCCTGGCGTATACGTTTCACGTAAGGATCCGGTTGGAGATCAGGTGATCACTACCTTCGATATCCGTATGACTTCTCCCAATGAGGAGCCTGTTATGAACACAGCCGAGCTTCACGCCATGGAGCATCTGGCAGCTACCTTCCTGCGGAACCATAAGGAATTTGGCCCGAAGGTCATTTACTGGGGTCCTATGGGCTGCCGTACCGGAAATTATCTTCTTCTTAACGGGGATTATGAATCCAGAGATATCGTTCCGCTGATGATTGAGATGTTTGAATTTATCCGCGATTTTGAGGGTGAGATCCCGGGAGCTTCTCCCAAGGACTGCGGAAATTATCTGGATATGAACCTTGGCATGGCAAAATATCTGGCAAAGAAATTCCTGAACGAGGTTCTCTACGATATCAAGCCGGACCGTCTTGTTTATCCGGAATGATCTGCGGGTACGATCCGCTGGCATGATCCTTGTGTTCTGAACGGACTATATGCCGAAACAAAAAAACAGGCTACCTGTATCGATGTTCTTTCATCGGATACAGTTGCCTGTTTTTTATTATATCAAGGAGATATCTGCAATTAAAGCAGGATCAGGATTTCCCTGATCTGGTCAAAGCCTGTAGTCTGTGCTCTACTGTGCTGCTTCTGTGGTAGTATCTTCTGCGGTAGTATCTGCTGCCACTGCGCCCACCGGCGGTGTTGTGCTGACATAATCACCGGATGCGTAGCAGGTCTGGCCATTATAATCCACACGAATCCATCCATTGTCACAGACACCGGTACACTTCAGGGATTCTCCGGAAAGGACACCTGCCACAAATTCTGCCTCTGCGTTGGCGTCAGAACGTAAATTCACACCCTCCACTGCATAGTAAGTAGCATCCTGTGCCTGTACGTTAATGCCGCTTGGGGTCTGCTCCGTAGCTGCTGTCTGTGCTGCGGGATCTGTTGCCGCTGCTGCTCCGTCTGCCGTGGAATCCGCTGCCGCTGCTGTTCCGTCTGCTGTGGAATCTGCTGCCGCTGCTTCTGGTGTAGGTGTTGCAGTTGCCTTCGGCTTCTCTGTGGGCTCCGGCGTCGGTGTGGAATCTACTACTGTTACCACTGCATCGGTTCCTTCCTCATATCCACAGCCCTGTGCAAGGAAAGCCGCGCCTATTATCAAAGCCATAATACATTTTTTCTTCATGTTATCTGATTCCTCCTTATACGCCGGTAAAAAATTCTCTGCGTCCAATATACACGATTCTGCAATATTATGCAAGTCCTGGCCGGTTCTTTCACATATTTACCGGCTCAAAAAGCACCCGGACAGTTCCGCCGCAGATCATTCCCAGATCTCCTGCCCCCTGTCCCAGCTCGTAAACCTTTGTTTCCGTATTTCGGATATTTACTGCGTGTTTTCCGGCTTCAAACTCCACTTTTCCGCCGCCGATGCTTCCTGCCGTGCTTCCGTCCCGGAATACGAACATCTTGCTCCCGGTTCCTCTTGGTGAGGAGCCCTTCTTCTCGATGATCGTGACCATGGTTCCCGGTGTCCTGCGGCGTACTGCTGCCTCCACCTCCTCATCACAGTAGGTGCGGAAATGCCGGTTCTTTTCCTGCACGATCTCTGCCATGATGCTCACGGCGATCTCAGCCGGCATCTGTCCTCCGATGGGAAGTCCGATGGGGGCATGGATCTGATCCAGCTGTTCCTCCGTAAAGCCCTCTTTCAGGAGCTTTTCCCTGGTGATCCGCACCTTTGTCCTGCTTCCGATCATTCCGAAATATGCAAAGGGTCTCTTAAGGATCGCTCTTGCACAGGCGGAATCTCCCAGATGGCCTCGTGTCACCACTACATAGTAGGCATTTTCATAGGGAGGGATCCTGTCGGACAGAGTATCAAAATCTCCAAAGATCCTCTCATCTGCCATGGGAAATCTTTCCTCCGTCACAAATTCCTCCCGGTCATCCATGACTGTTACATGAAAGCCCAGCATCCTGCCGATCTCTGCTACCGGAAGAGAAACATGGCCGCCACCCAGTATGATCAGCCTGGGATTCTTCTCGTAGGTTTCCACAAATATCTCCCGGTCTCCGTTTTTCACAACGCCGGTTTCCACAGCTGCTTCCACGGAAGCCTTCAGGAATTCTTCTGCTTCTTTATTTCTTTCTGCTCTCTTCGGATAAAAAAAGCTGCTTTCTTCCAAAAGATATTTCAGCCCGGCATCCTCTCCGTTCAGAAGGATTCCTGTTTTTACACGCCCTCTTTTTTCTACCACATCATATATTGTCTGATACATTCTTTGTGTCCTTTCTGTCCGTCTTTCGCTGTTTATTCCGCGGCAAGCTCCTTTACCGCCCCGGCAGCAGTGTCCACCTCTTCTTCCGTATTAAAATAAGAAAAGCTAAAGCGGACAGCTCCTGTTTTTTCGGTTCCCAGTGCTTTGTGCATCAGCGGTGCACAGTGGCCGCCGGCTCTTACACTGATTCCGTACTCTTCATCAAGGATCATGGCCACCTCTGCCGAATCCATCCCTGCAATATTCAGAGTCACCACAGGAGAGCGTTCTTCCCGGGAAAAATCTCCGTACAGGGTGACTCCCGGAATTTCCTTTACCTGGTCATAAAAACGCCACATCAGCTGCTGCTCTCTTTTTCGGATCTGTTCTGTTCCGGTTTCCCTGATCCAGTCCATGGCTGCGCCAAGACCTGCGATCCCGTGGCTGTTCAGGGTTCCTGCCTCCAGTGCCTCCGGCATATCCTGCGGATGCTCCCTCTGAAAGGTGAGGACGCCGCTTCCGCCTACCTTCAGAGGCTCCACAGATACCCCCGGCCGAACACAGATGGCTCCTGTGCCCTGGGGTCCCATAAGGCCCTTATGTCCGGAAAAGCAAAGAATATCTATATGATCTTTTTTCATGGAAATCGGAAATACTCCTGCTGTCTGGGCAGCATCCACAATAAAAAGCTTCTGGTGCTTCTGTGCGATCTCACCGATGGCGTGGATATCATTGAGATTTCCTGTCAGATTGGAAGCATGGGTACAGACGATCACCTTCGTCTCCGGACGGATGGCTGCTTCAAGCTCCGTAAGGGAGATCCGTCCCTTGCGGTCTGCCGGCAGGATCGTAAGCTCCATGCCTTTTTTTTCCAGGCGGTACAGCGGACGGAGCACACTGTTGTGATCCATCTCCGTACAGATCGCATGGAGAGTTCCCTCCTCTGGATGAAGTGTTCCCTGCAGGGCGATATTGAGCGCTTCCGTGTCATTGGATGTAAAGGCCACACATTCCGGTCCCCATACGTCAAACATCTCTGCGATCTGGCATCTTGTATTAAAAATAAGCCTTGAGGCTGCCATTGCTTCGCCGCTGCTGCCCCTTCCGCTGTTTCCTGCATGCTGCATGGCTTCCACCACAGCACGCAGCACACAGTCCGGCTTATGAAAGCTTGTAGCCGCATTATCCAGATAAATCATTTCATCCTCCTTGTGATTTTTATCAAATACCTTTATAATAAACTCTGGCTTTATTTTATACTATCCGAGGAGGTTTTCCAATGAAAAAAACATCTTTTTTCAACAGTCTGCCATTTAAGCTGCTGGTCGCTGTGATCCTGGGAATCATAGCCGGGCTTATCCTGAACCGATACAGCACCAACGGAATCTCCATGGCAGTTCTTAATATCACAGTTACTATCAAGTACATTCTGGGCCAGCTCATTACCTTCTGCGTGCCGCTGATCGTGCTGGGATTTATCGCTCCGTCCATTACCAGGCTTGGCAAAAATGCTTCGCTGATGCTGGGAGTTGCGGTTGTCCTCGCTTACGGCTCCTCTGTTGGCGCAGCGCTTTTTTCCACAGCCTCTGGCTTTCTGATCATTCCACATCTGTCCATCCATTCCTATGCTGCAGGACTGAAGCAGCTGCCGGAGGTGATCTTTGAGCTGGAGATCCCGCAGATCATGTCCGTTATGAGTGCTCTTGTTTTTGCAATGATGCTGGGACTTGCCGCCACCTGGACAAAGGCAAAGCTGATCACTGGGCTCCTGGATGAATTTCAGAAAATCGTTCTTTCTCTGGTGGCTCGGATCATCATCCCCATTCTTCCGTTATTTATCGGCACTACCTTCTGCGGCCTTGCCTACGAGGGAACCATCACCAGACAGCTGCCTGTTTTTCTGAAGATCATCGTACTGGTGCTTGCCGGGCATTTTATCTGGATGGCTCTTCTTTACATCCTTGCAGGCATCTATTCCGGAGAAAATCCTCTGGAGGTTGTCCGCCATTATGGTCCTGCCTATCTGACTGCCGTAGGGACCATGTCATCTGCAGCCACACTGGCCGTTGCACTGCAGTGTGCCTCCAAGGCAAAACCTCTCCGCAAGGATCTGGTCAGCTTCGGAATCCCTCTGTTTGCAAACATCCATCTCTGTGGTTCCGTCCTGACAGAGGTTTTCTTCTGTATGGCGATTTCGAAGATCCTGTACGGCTCCGTTCCCACACCGGGTACCATGGTTCTGTTCTGCCTTCTTCTGGGTATCTTTGCCATCGGAGCTCCCGGTGTTCCCGGAGGAACTGTCATGGCATCCCTTGGCATCATCACCGGGATACTGAAATTCGACAGCTCCGGCACTGCACTGATGCTTACCATCTTTGCACTGCAGGACAGCTTCGGTACCGCATGCAACGTGACCGGCGACGGTGCACTGACGCTGATGCTTACCGGCTATGCAAAGCGCCATCATATTGAGGAGGATGATATAAGTAACTAAATATATTGCAAAAAGATATTAAATGTGTTTAAATATACTTATGGAGGTATATTATGGACACATCAAATATCACAAATTATAAACCAAAAGATTTTGCGGAATTATTAGGTGTTTCTGTAAAAACGCTTCAGAGATGGGACAGAGAGGGAATCTTAAAAGCAAACCGAACTCCAAC